>JAWWAN010000048.1:0-12595 GCA_033721675.1 Rhodothermales bacterium
AGCAGCAACCCCGGGCGCTGCACTTCTACGCCGAGCAGAACCAAAAAGGCTCCCAGCGCCACGATGTTTAATCCCAGAACGAGCAGAAAGTTGAAAAGCAGCTTGCCGGCGTACACCATGCTGGCGCGCGTGTTGAGCTGCAGGAGCAGCACCGTTCCGCGCTCCTCCTCGGCCACGAAGGCCCGGCCCAGGCCGACGGCCGCCGAAAACAGGATCACGATCCACAGCAGGGCGGCCTGCACCCGCGCGCTGATGGACTCCTGGCCGATGGCAAAGAGCACCAGCAGCAGCGCTGCCAGCACGAACATGAGCAGCAGGTTGACGGCGTAGCGGCTGCGTAGCTCCAGCCGCAGGTCTTTTGTAAAGACGGCCCAGGCACCGTAGAACCAGTTCATGCTCCCACCCCTTCGGTTTCACGCGGCGCCGCGTTGCCCGGCGGCGCGCCGCGCGGCGCGGTCCTCGGCCGTCACGAGCCCCGGCGGACGCGGCAGGAAGATTGGCGCGGCCTGCGTCGGCGGGTCGAACTGGCCGATGAAGGCGATCTCCGGCTCCAAGCGGTAGCCCTTCTCACGCTCGACGACCGCCCGCACGTAGTCGATCAGCGCCCGCACGTCGGCCGCCCGCGCCCCGCCCCGGTTGATCATGATGTTGGCATGGCGGTGCGTGACGACGGCGCCGCCGATAGAGGCGCCCTTGAGCCCGCACCCGTCGATCAGGCGGCCCGCCCCGATGCCCTCGATCTTCTTGAAGATGGAGCCGGCGCTCGGCTCGGTGTCCAGCGGCGGGTGGCGCTCGGCCCGCCACGCGAGGTTGGCCTCCATGACGTCGCGCATGCGCGCCTCGCTGGCGGGCTCGAGCTGGAACGTGGCCGCGAGCACGACGTCGTCCCGGGTGTGCAGGATGGACTGGTCGTAACCGAACTCGAAATAGTCCACCCCGACGGTGCGGCGCTCGTTCTCCTCGGTCAGCAGGTCGGCTTCCAGCAGCACTTCTTCGATGAACATCGTCCGCGCGCGCTCGGGCGGGGGAGAGAGGAAGTGCAGGTTCTGCCAGAGCGCCCCGCCGACGGTGGACGGGATGCCGACGTAATGCTCCAGCCCGGAGAGCCCGTTCGAGACGGCGCGCTCGATGAGGTCCGGGTAGACGATGGCGCCGCTCTCGGCCCAGATCTGGTGCTGCGCCGCGCGCACCGCCATGTGGGTGGCTGCGTTGCGGATGACGAGCCCCCGGAAGCCGCGATCCCCGATGAGGATGTTGGCGCCGACGCCGAGGAGGAAGTGCCGTACGCCCAGCTCGCGCGCGGCCGAGACCGCCTCCGCCAGCTCGTCGGCCGTGCGCGCCTCGTAATAATAGTCGGCCGGGCCGCCGATCTTGAACGTCGTAAAGGGCGCCAGCACCACGTCCCGGCGGACGCGGTCGCCGCCGAGGCGTTCTTCGAGGGCGGCGAGCTTCTGTGGAGCGATGGAGGAGGTATCGGGCATACAGGGCGGTGGAAACGTGAATCCTGAGTGGGGAGCGGGGCGCCGGCCTTCCCCGGGAGTCCGGGGGGAAGCCGGCAGAACCGCCCATAGTACCCGCCGCTGCCCGTCGCGTTTGGGAATCTTTCGTGATAGATTACGTACACACGTCGGGGCGGCGCCGCAGCGCCGGCCCCGTACGCCTTCCGAGACTGCATACAACCCGACCCGCACCATGGCGAATTCCTATCCGAACCTCACGCGCGCGGCCATCCGCTTCGGCATCGGCGTGCTCGTCTTCTTCATCGTAGCAGCCATGGCCGCCGGCTGCATGACCACCAGCATCGAGTCCGGCGAGGCCGGCGTCCGCTACAGCCCCTTCGGCGGCACGGACCTGGACCAGACCTACGGCGAGGGCCTCAACGTGCACGCGCCCTGGGTGAACGTCATCGAGTACGACGTCCGCGTGCAGGAGCGGCTCGAAGAGATGAACGTGCTCTCCTCGAACGGCCTCGACATCGGCATCGACGTGTCGGTGCGGTGGCGGCCCGTCTCGGCCGTGCTGCCGGAGCTCCACACTACCTTCGGTCCGGACTACTACCGGAAGCTCGTCCAGCCCGAGCTGCGCAGCGCCACGCGCGAGGTCGTCGGGCGCTTCACGCCGGAGGAGCTGTATTCGAGCAAGCGCGCCGAGCTGCAGGCGCAGATCGAGCAGCAGGTGACGAATGGCGTCGAGGGCCGCTTCGTCGAGATCGACGCCGTCCGCATCCGGGACGTCCGCCTGCCCGAGCAGATCCAGGTGGCGATCCAGAACAAGCTCAAGGAGGAGCAGGAGGCCGAGCGCTACGAGTTCACGATCCAGAAGGAGGAGCTGGAAGCGCAGCGCAAGAAGATCGAGGCCGAGGGCGAGGCCGAGTACCAGCGCATCATCACGGCCAGCCTCTCGCCGACGTTCCTGCGCTTCAAGGGCATCGAGGCCACGCAGCGGCTGGCCGAGAGCCCCAACACGAAGACGATCATCGTCGGTAGCGGGGACGACGGCCTGCCGGTGATCCTCGGCGGCAACTGACCGCCCCCACAGCGCGCCGCGCGGCGCGGAGCAGGAAGCGTAGGGGTCCGGCACGCCGGACCCCTACGTTCGTTCTGGGCGGGGCGTGACCCGGCGCTCCGGCGCGGGGTAGTTTTCGGCCCCTGCCCTGCGGCATCCGTGGCTGGGGGGAGGGCCGAGACCGTTGGCGGGCGGCGTCGGACGGCTAGCGCAGATAATCCTGCGGGGCCGCCCGGCACCGTATTCATTTGGGGCCCAGTGGGGATACGGGTGCCGGGGCCGCCTGCCGCCGGCGGGTGCGCTCCGGCGCCCTCGCCCCCTCCGTTCTTTATCACACGCGGGCAGCGGTAAGCCGTAGCAGCCTCCCCCTCGGTTCGTGGACCTCGGCGGCTCGGGCGGCCCGCTGCACGGCGTGGCACGGGCGGCGAGGCGGTTGCGCACGGGGCGACGTCGCCGGGAGGGATGACGCAGAATGCGCGCAGACGCTATTCGGGCGAAACGGGCCGAAACGAAGGCGCAGGGCGCGATGCGCGGCTTCTGCCCGGGGGCGTGCACCGCCAGAACCAGCCGGGATGGAGAGGCACAATGCAACGCTTTCGATACGTGGGAGGGGTAACCGGCGGCAGCGCGCCCGCCTGCAGGATCTTCCTGGAGGGGCGTACGTCGAGGGGAGCCCCCTTCTTTCATGCGTCTCGGCGGCAGCCCCGTGCGGTTGACCCCGGCAGGGCCACCGTTCAGCGAAGAATCGCGGTATCTGTGCGGGATGTGTGTATGTTGATACCCTGCACGGTCGGACCCCGGCGCGGCCAGCCCCGCGCGCATCGATCACCAGACCCCGACGCCTGAAGAGAGCAGGACAAAAAAAGGCCGCAGGAGCCTCGGCTGGTACCCGAATCCCTGCGACCCCCTGACAAGAGCGTAGGACGCCCCTGCTGGGCACTGCAATGAACGGCTCCGACGCTCTTGTTGTCAAGAAGCCCACCGAACAACAAGAGGTCGTGTCATGAGATACGCTACTGCACGGGTGCGCACGAGCGCCCGCTTCCCCCGTCTGGGCGCCCTCGGCAGAGGGTTGCTGATGGCCCTGATGCTGTGCGCGCTGCCCGCGCTGGCTCAGGCCCAGACCGGCACCCTGAGCGGCATCATCACGGACAGCGAGTCTGACGACGTGCTGCCCGGCGCCAACATTCTGCTCGTCGAACTCGGCACGGGTGCTGCCGCAGACGTCAACGGGTCTTACCGCATCGAGGACGTGCCTGCCGGCGCCTACACGATGCGCGTCTCCTTCATCGGCTACAAGAACGCCGAGCGCCAGGTGACCGTCGCCTCCGGGCAGACCAACGAGGTCAACATCGCCCTCGCGCCGGACTATACGGGGCTCGACGAGGTCGTCGTCACCGGCATCGCCTCGGCCACGAGCAAGGCCCGCGCCGAAGTGGCCGTCTCGCGCGTGGATGCCACGAAGTACCTGGACGAGAACGCCTACCAGGACGTCTCGCAGCTCCTCAACGGCAAGGTCTCCGGCGTGACGGTGCAGCCGGCCTCCGGCAACGTCGCCGGCGGCATCCGCTTCGTGATGCGCTCCTCCACGGGCCTCAACGGCGACGGCCAGCCCGTCATCTACGTGGACGGCGTGCGGATCGACAACGAGCAGATCACCGGCGCGGCCGAGGGCGTCGGCACCGGCGGGCAGGGCGTCTCCATGCTCGCCAACCTGAACCCCGAAGACATCGCCTCCATCGACGTGCTCAAGGGGCCGGCCGGCGCCGCGCTCTACGGCACCAGCGGGTCCAACGGCGTCATCCTCATCACCACCAAGCGCGGCCAGCTCGGCTCGGGCGGCGTGGTGCCCTTCACGGTCACCTACAAGGGCGTCTACGGCGCCAACCAGCAGGCCGAGGAGTACGACATCGACAACGCCGGCACGCCGGACGTGGCGAACAGCCTCTTCCGGGACGGCCTCATCGCGCAGAACTCGATCTCGGTCTCCGGCGGCTCGGAGTCGGTGCGGTATTTCACCTCCTACGACAAGCGATTCGAGGAGGGCCACATCCGCAACAACGACCAGGACCGCCAGAGCTTCCGCGCCAACTTCGAGACGTTCCCCTTCAACGACGTCACGATCCGCGCCAACACCGCCTACACGCTCAACGAGATCAGCCGGCCGCAGAACGACAACAACATCTTCGGCTACCTGGGCAATACGCTCCTGGCGACCTCGCCCTTCATCTTCACCGACAGCACCGCCATCGAGTCGCTCGATTCCGAGTCGCGCATCGGCCGCTTCCTCGGGTCCGTGGACGTCGAGTACAAGCCCATCGACCGGCTCCAGCTCAAGGCCGCCGTCGGGTTCGACGCCACCGAGCTGCGCAACGACCTGACGTTCCCGGCCAACTTCGGCTTCTCGGGCGTCACGAATGGCGAGCGCAACCTCTTCAACCGGCGCAACGAGCAGTACACCTACGACCTCAACGCCCGGTACGCCTACAGCATCACGCCGACGTTGGAGGCCAACACCATCATCGGTGGGCAGGCCTTCAACCGGATTCTCCGCGAGTCCAACATCGTCAAGCAGAACTTCTCGACGGAGCTCATCACGAACGTAGGCGCCGGCGCCGACTTCATCGCCGGCGACGAGGACTTTCTGCACGTCCGGGAGGCGGGCATCTACGCCCAGCAGGAGTTCAGCCTCCAGAACCGGCTCTTCTTCACGCTCGGCCTGCGGCGCGACTTCGCCAGCACGGTGGGCCTCGAAGCGCCGGCCATCTGGTACCCGAAGGCCAGCTTCGCCGTCCGGCTCGACCAGTTCGGCATCCGGCCCGGCCCGGTGTCCTTCCTGAAGCTGCGCGGCGCCTACGGCGAGACGGGCCAGCTGCCCGGCCTGCTCGACGCCTCGCGCCTGCGGTTCTCCGCCGAGCCCTCGGGCTACGGCGCCGGCGCGGTGCTGGACTTCATCGGCAACCAGGAGATCGAGCCCGAGCGCATCCGCGAGTTTGAGGTCGGCGTCGAGGCCGAGCTGCTGGACCGCATCGGGCTCGAGGTGACCGGCTACTACCAGCAGGCCGAGAACTCGATCATCGACTTCGAGAACGCCCCCTCGACCGGCCTCACCGCCAGCGACGTGCCCTTCAACGTGGGCAGCGCCACCGGATGGGGCGTCGAGAGCAACCTCTCGGCCACGGTCCTCAACACCCGCAACTACGGGCTCGACTTCAACTTCCTCTGGAGCTACTCGGAGAACGAGGTCGACGACCTCGGCGGCGCCCAGCCGATCTTCGACGGCTTCGACGTGAACGTCATCAAGGAGGGCCTCCCGCGCGACGCGTTCTTCACGTGGAGCACGCGGGCTACGTTCGACGAGAACGGCGTCTATGCCGGCCCCGAGCTGACCACGACCGACACCGACGGCGACGGCGAGCCCGACCGCGCGATGTTCGGCATCCCGTACCCGAAGCACACCGGCTCGTTCTCGACCAACGTCCGCTTCCTGGGCAACTTCAACCTGTACGTGCTCACGGACTGGGCCATCGGCAACAGCATCTTCAACAACACGGCCGTCTTCCAGAAGATCTTCGGATCCTACCGGAAGCGGAACGTGGCCGGCGTCCAGATCGGTGAGCTCGATGCGGCCGACGTGGGCCTGGAGGACGAGAACATCGAGGTCTTCCAGCCCGGCACCGAGGCCTACCGCGAGGCGGCCGAGACGTTCGCCTCGACCGAGCACACCTTCCAGGGGCTCGCCCTGGATGGCAACTTCATCGAGGAGGCGGACTTCTTCAAGCTGCGCGAGGTGAGCCTGCGCTACGACTTCACGGATCTGCTCCGCCGGAGCGGCATCAACACGTACGTGCGCAACGTCGCTTTCACGCTCTCGGCGCGTAACCTGCTGACGTTCACGCCCTACAGCGGCGCCGACCCCGAGGTCAACTTCGCCGGGGCGCGCAGCGCCAGCCGGGCGACGGACTTCCTGACGCTGCCCAGCCCGCGCGTCATCTACGGTACGATCACGCTGACGCTCTAGGCGCGGCCCGGCGCCGGCGGGGCGGCGTGTGCCGCCCCGCCGCGCGCCTGCGTGCTCCCCACCTGCTCAACCGATCCGGATACTGCCATGAATAGATTCCTGACCCTCTGCGCCGCCTTCCTGCTGCTGCTCGCCGTGCCGGCGTGCGACAGCTTCGTGGAGGACGTAGACGACCCCATCGACAGCATCAGCGACGACCAGCTCAACGACGAGTCGCAGGTGCCCTTCATCATCCGGGGCGTACAGTCCCGCTTCTCGACCACGTGGGACCGCATCACGGTCTTCGCCGGCGGCCTCTCCGACGAGCTGATCTTCGACACGGACGTGCCGAACGCCACCTTCCCCAGCTTCCAGGAGATGGATGACGGGGACATCAGCTTCGCCAACAACTCGAACGACGGCGTCTACAACGACGCCAACGAGCTGCGCTTCTTCTCGGACAACCTGCTCGCCCGCCTCGGCGAGATCACGTTCGAGGACGCGGCGCTGAAGCAGGAGGCCGAGTTCACGGCCAACCTCTACGGCGGCATCGCCCGCTACCTGCTGGCCACCTACTACGGCCTCAACCCCCGCGAGGGTGGCGGTGTGATCTCGGAGGATGCGGAGAACCCCGGCCCCTTCATCCCGTCCGCCCAGCTCTATGAGCAGGCCCTCGCGAAGTTCAACGCCGCCCTGCCGCTGGCCCCGGACGACTACACGCGCCGCGTGGTCCACTCGATCATCGCGCGGACGCACCTCTACGCCGGCGACGTCGGGGCCGCGCAGGCTGCCGCGCAGGCGGGCCTCGTGGCGGGCGATGCGCCGTTCCAGTCGCTCCACAGCGTCGAGAACACCAATTACTGGTACGTGCAGGCCGGCCAGGGCCGGACGCAGTGGGTGGTGGACTTCCGCTTCCAGGACCTCGTGGAGAACAACCCCGAGGAGGCCGCGCGCATCCAGCTGGAGCCCATCGAGGGCAACGACGGCACGACCTTCTACCGCCAGGCCCTCTACCTGGACCGGAGCTCCCCGCTGACGTTCATCTCGTGGCAGGAGACCGCGCTGATGCGCGCCGAGATCGCGCTCCGCAACAACGATACCGGCACCGCGCTGGACCTCATCAACGAGGTGCGCGCCAGCCACAGCCTCGCCCCGCGCGACGCCGCCAGCCTGGACGTGCTCATCGAGGAGCGCGAGCGTGAGCTGTTCACGCTCGGCGCCCGGCTGGTGGACCAGCGCCGCTTCGACCGCTGGCACCTCGGGCCGGACACGTGGCAGTACCTGCCCATCACGCAGAGCGAGCGGAACGCCAACCCGAACTTCTAGCGCGGGCCGCGCTCTGAGGAAAGACCGGACGGGGACGGCCGCCAGCGCGCGGCGGTCCCCGTTCCGTTTTCCTCCGGATGGACCGGGGTTTACCTTGCGGATGTACGGCCGCCATCACCTTCTTGACGCCATGAACCGGACGCGCCTTCTTCTCCTGCTCGTGTCGCTCGGCTTCGGGCTGGGCGGGCCGGCCCGTGCGCAGCCGCAGGGCACGGCGGCCCGGGCGAGCGCCGCCATCGCGGCGGTGGAGCAGGGGGCGGCGGAGGCGGCCATCGACCCCCTCGAAGCGGTCTTCGAGCAGGACGCCGCCTACGCCGTGCCGGGGCAGGGCACGGTGGCCTACTGGCTCGGCCGCGCCTATGCCGATACCGGCGACCCCGAGAGCGCCCTCGAAGTCTGGCGCGAGGGCCTCGACGCCCTCGGCGAGACGGGCCTCTTCGACTGGCGCCTCGCCGACGTCTTCCTGCGCCACGTCCTGGACGGCCGCGCTGGTGAGGAGGGTGACTTCGGCCGGGCCACGCCGTTGTACCTGAACCTGCTGGCGGCCCTGGAGGCCGTGCCGCCGGACGCCGTCGCGGCCATGGCGCAGGCCCACCTGCACCCCCTCGCCTACGTGGTGCCCGACGCGCTGCTGCGCGAGACCGGGCTGGACGCGATGGAGGCGGGCATCCTCCCCACGCCGGTAGACGGCGGCCGCCTCGCCGCGTGGTGGCGCAGCCAGGACGTGCTGCCCGCCACGCACTACAACGAGCGCCTCGACGAGCACCTCCGCCGCGTGGCCCACGCCCGCCACCACTATCGCACCCCGGAGGGCACCTACGACGACCGCGCCAGGGTCTACATCCGCCTTGGCCCGCCCGACCGGCGTACCGAAGTCCGCTTCGACGATACCCGCTTCCAGGGCAAGGTCATCCAGCGCAACCTGACGCTGCTCTCGTCGGACTTCCCCGAGAACGAGTTCTGGGTCTACGAGCGGCTCGACCAGGCGGCGCAGTTCCTCTTCTACCGGCACGAGGGATACTACCAGCTGGGCGAGCCGATGGACCTCGTGCCGCCCACGCTGCGCACCGGCGTGGGCAGCTCCGGGCGAGGGCAGCAGAAGGCCCGCGCCGTGGTGCGGACGCTGGAGGAGATCTACCGGCAGCTCGCCCTCCACCACACCAGCTTCGCCACGCGCTACACCGACGTGGCGGCCTACTCCAGCCTGCTCGACGACTCCGAAGCCGCCGCCGCCGCCAACGCCGAGGTGGCCACGGCGCTGCAACGCACCCTCGTCGCGGACCCCGTCAGCGTCAACGTCGAGGGGTCCGCCTTCTCGGCCGATGTGCCCCACCTCTACGCCGAGAAGGCCCTCATGGAGGGGCACGTGGCGGACGAGCAGGCCGCCCGCCGCCGGGAGACCTACGTGCCGCGCACGGCCACCAACCTGTTCGACGAGGTAGAGCCGCTGCCCGTGGTGGCGCGTACCGCCCGCTTCCTCGACGACGACGGCACCACGCGCACCGAAGTCTACTGGGGCCTCACCCCCGGCCCCCTCGAAGACCCCCAGACGCTCGCCGAGGAACCGGGAGACGCCTACCTGATCGTCGGCTCCGTCGTCCAGCAGCTCGCCGACCACCGCAACCGGGTCCTCCGCGTGGAGCGCCACACGATGCCCCGGCGGGACGGCGAGGCCGAGGCCGCGCGCGAGCCGCAACGCTATACGGCCGCCGGAGACACGGGCCGCTACCACCTCGCCGTCCAGTGGGATCTCTACCTCGCCACCCTCGGTCCGGACGGCGTGCCCGTCCGCCTCGGCGCCCACCTGCGCCGCCAGTCGCTCCGGTTCGACACGCTCCAGGCGCTGGAGGCGACGGGCGGTACGCTCGTGATGAGCGACCTGAAGCCGATGGTGCTGCGCGACGCCACCGCCACCCCGGACCTCGCCCAGGCCGTCCCGTATCCCTTCGACCGCGTCCGGCCCGACACCCCGCTGCTGCTCTACTTCGAGGTCTATCACCTCGCCTTCGGCCCGGATGACCGGACGCACTACACCGTCGAGTACGAGGTGACGCGGCCGGAGGGAGGGGCGTTGCGCCTGCGGCGGGGCCGGGAAGACGGCGTCTCCTCACGGGCCGCCTACGAGGGCACCGCCCGCACCGCCCCCGAGTACGTCGCGCTCGAGCTCGGCGCGTGGGAAGGCACCGGCCCGCTCACCGTGACGGTGCGCGTGACCGACGACGTGAGCGGCCGGCAGGCCGAGCGGACGCTGCCCCTGGTCATGGTCCGCTGAGTTCCGTTCCGGCGCCGCATGGTGCCGTTCAGGCGCGCTGGAAAACCGTTCGCACGGAGGTTTCGACGATTCTTCCCAAACGCGAGCAGGGATCCTGAAACACCTTGCGATCTACTTAACGAATCCTTTATCTTCAACCCCGATTGTAGCGATGCCGTAATACCCCGTGCCGGGTGCAACCCGGCGGATCGTGCCCGGCGACGCATTCTCCGGCACGGCTCACCTCACCTCCCGACGTTCCCCCGCCGCCGTCTCAGGGCCGAGCAGTACTGAGATGCGTGCGTCGTCGGCAGGCGTACGGCGTCGCAGAAGTGCTTCTCTCACCACTCATCGGAAGACGCTATGAAACGCAAGGTACTAGTTGCCTTGTGGTGCCTGCTGTTACTGCCCGCCGTGGCATTCGCGCAGAGCATCACAATCTCCGGCACCGTGGTCGACCCCGACGGCGAGCCCCTCATCGGTGCGA
Organism: Rhodothermales bacterium; assembly: GCA_033721675.1. Classification (GTDB taxonomy): domain Bacteria; phylum Bacteroidota; class Rhodothermia; order Rhodothermales; family JAWWAN01; genus JAWWAN01. The sequence continues at coordinate 10,570 of JAWWAN010000048.1, forward strand.
ACGTCGTCATCGAGTCGCTCGTGCTCGGAGCCTCGACGGACGTCGAGGGCCGGTACTCCTTCGACGTGCCGGGCACCCGCGCCGGGCAGGCCGTCGTCCTGTCGGCCAAGTTCGTCGGCTTCATCCCCGAAGAGCGCACCGTGACGCTCCAGAGCGGGCGGATGACGGAGGACTTCACGCTCCGGCCGGACCTGCTCGAACTCGAAGAGCTCGTCGTCACCGGCGTGCAGGCCGAGACGCCGCAGAAGAAGCTGGCCTTCACCGTGGACAAGGTCGGCGCCGAGAAGCTGGCGCAGGCCCCGGGCAACAGCCCGATGTCGTCCCTCCAGGGTAAGGTGGCCGGCGCCCAGATCACCGCCACCAGTGGCCAGCCCGGCGACGGCCTCTCGGTCCGCCTCCGCGGCTCCACCTCCATCTCCGGCAGCTCCTCGCCGCTGTTCATCGTCGACGGCGTCATCCTCGGCGCCAACCAGGTGGACATCGACGCGCTCGACATCGAGTCCATCGAGATCGTCAAGGGCGCGGCGGCCTCGTCTCTCTACGGCTCCCGCGCGCAGAACGGCGTCGTCCAGATCACGACCAAGCGCGGCGGCGACGTGCCCTTCAACCAGACGCGCGTGACGGTCCGCAACGAGTTCGGCATCAGCCAGCTGCCGGCGGACTTCGAGGCCAACGAGGCGCACAACCTGGCCATCGACGCGAATGGCAACTTCCTCAACAACGACGGCCAGATCAACTCGTGCGCCACGTGCTTCGCCAACGGCTACGGCCCCGGCACCGTCGTCCAGAAGGAGTTCGGCAACGTCTCGTTCTACGACAACCCGTACGCGCTCTCCGGCGAGCTGACGAACAACTTCGACGAGTTCTTCGACCCGGGCAACACCTGGACGAACTACGTCGCCGTCAGCCAGAACAGCGCCAAGACGAACTTCCACGCCTCGTTCACCAACCTGCAGGAGCAGGGCGTCATCCGGGGGCTCAACGGCTACAACCGCAAGAGCTTCCGCCTCAACCTCGACCACCGCATCTACGGCGACCTGCTCTTCTCCGCCTCGGGCTTCTACTCGCAGTCCGAGCGCGACGAGCCGCGCGCCTCCGGCTTCAATCCGTTCTTCGGGTTGATGTTTACCAACCCCCTGACGAACCTCGCCCGGCGCGATGAGAGCGGCGAGCTCCTCGTGCAGGCGGACCCGCTGGCCGTCGAGGAAAACCCGCTCTATATCATCGAGAACGTCGATACGCAGGACGACCGCTCGCGCGTGCTGGGCAACTTCCGCGCGCGCTGGAGCCCGGCCGAGTGGGTGGACCTCGAAGGCAACTTCAGCTACGACCGCTCGGACCGCGACTTCACCCGCTTCGCCGACCGCGGCACGCAGTCCATCGACCCGTCCAACTTCAACGACGGCCAGATCCTGCGGCAGAACGCCATCAGCGAGGCCCTCAACGCCGACGTCACGGCCTCCTTCCGCAAGAGCTTCGGCGCCCTCACCAGCCGCGCCCAGCTCAAGTACCAGGCCGAGAACGTCGAGAACGACTTCGAGGAGGTCGTCGGCAACACGCTCACGGCCCAGGGCATCCCGGATCTCTCGAACGTCAGCGGCGACAAGAACGTCCGCAGCGTCTTCTCGACGATCCGCTCCGACGGCCTCTACGCGACCGTGGGCGTGGACTACGCCGACAAGTACATCGCCGACTTCCTGATCCGCCGCGACGGCAGCTCGCTCTTCGGCTCCGAGGAGCGCTGGCAGACCTACTACCGCGTCTCCGGTGCGTGGCGCGTCTCCGAAGAGGGCTTCTGGCCCGGCGGCGACGTGATCCCCGAGTTCAAGCTCCGCTACTCGCTCGGCACCGCCGGCGGCCGCCCCGAGTTCGAGGCCCAGTACGAGACCTTCTCGCTCTCGAACGGCTCGATCTCGAAGGGCACGCTCGGCAACGCCTTCCTCAAGCCGGAGCTGCAGACCGAGCAGGAGTTCGGCGTGGAAGCCAGCATCACGGACCGCTTCTTCGCGCAGCTCGTCTACGCCAC
>JAWWAN010000049.1:0-12501 GCA_033721675.1 Rhodothermales bacterium
AAAAAATCCTCGATGCCCTTCACCACGCGCCACGCAGCTAATTGTTCTTTCAGGCCTTGGGTAGAGGCCCTCCTCGCGCGGCGCATCGGCCTCAGGGCGTACGCAGCAACACCCCGACGGCTCGCACCTCGGGGGCCTCGCTGCCCCATCCGTCCAGGCGGACCACTCCCTGCGTCGCCTCGACGGTGCGGGCGCGGCGTCCCTGGCGCACCACCAACTCGAACGGAAGCCCCCGGAGCGTGCCGGCGTCGCCGTCCAGGCGCCAGCGGAGCGTGCGGGTGGCCGCCTCCCAGGTGGTGCGGAGCGACGGCAGCGCCTCGCCGTAGACCCAGTAGCGGAAGAACGCCTCCAGGTCGTCTCCGCTGGCCGCTTCGAGGAGCTGCTGGAAGTTTTCGGTAGAGAGCGGAGTCCCGCGCCGGTAGGCCGTACGAAGGGCGTTGAAGAAGGCGGCATCCCCCAGGCGGAGCCGGAGCAGATGGAGCACGGCGGCGCCCTTCTCGTACGGCACCCACGTCAGATGCTCCTCGGGCCGGCGCAGGTGCGTGGGGACGAGCGGCCCGTGCGTGCGGCGGCGCGCCGCCGTCCACCGCGCCAGATCGGCGAGCCGCCGCCGTCCGGCCTCGGGGCCATCGACGTGGGCATAGAACAGGGCGGTGAGGTACGTGGCCATCCCTTCCGAGAGCCAGAGGTCTTCCCACGACGCGGGCGGCACGCGGTTGCCGAACCACTGATGCGCGAGCTCGTGGACCTGCACGGCTTCGGCCTCGCCCGCCTCGAAGAGCGCGGCCTGGATGAAGGCCGTCGCAGCGTTTTCCATGCCGGCGAAGGCCAGGGGTACCTGCACGGCCGTGTACGTGTTGTACGGATACGGCCCCAGCAGCTCGGCCAGGAATGCCATTGCCTCCGGCGTTCGGCGGAGCTGCGCCTCGGCCCCGTCGTCCAGTACTACATAGCGCAACGGCACCGCCTCGGCCGAGGCGGTGTGCTCCGTGAAGCCTCCTACGGCGAAGGCAAACGTGTAGGGCGGCGCCGGGCCGTCCAGCCGCCACCGGCAGCGGACGCCCTCGGGCAGCGCGTCGCAGCCGGCCGGGGCCCCGCTGGCGACGGCGCGTTGCCCGGGCGGCAGCGTCAGCGCGAGGGTGAGCGTGGCGGGGTCAGACGGATGGTACCGGCCCGGAAGCCAGCCGCGCGCGGCATCCGGCCAGCCCTCGCTGACGAGCACCGGCCGGCCACGGTGCCGGGCCTGCCGGACCCCCCGCGCCGGCGTGCCGTGGTAGGCCAGCGTGACCCGCACCGAATCGCGCCCTGGCGGCAACGGGATCCGCACCCCGCCGCGCACCCGCTCTGCCGCCACCGCCGCGCCGTCGACGAGGACGGTGTCGAGCGAGAGCGCGCCGAAGGCGAGCGGCAACACGGACAGCGTGTCGAGGAGGCGGACGTCGAGCCGGGCGCGGCCCGAGAGCGCCCCCGAGGCCGGGTCCAGGCGCAGGGCGACGTCGTAGTGGCGGACGTCCACGCCCGGCAGCGGCTCGGCCGGCGGCGGCGTGCAGGCGGCGGCCGCGAGCAGCACTACGAGCGCGGTCCGCACCGGCCGGGCCACCGGGGTCACCCCGCGTCGTCGTTCGAGCGCGCCCCGGCGAGGTCGTCGATCAGCTCGTCCGAGATGCCCATCGCCGAGAAGCCGCCGTCGTGGTAGAGCGTCTGCATCGTGACCATGCGCGTGAGGTCGCTCAGGAGGGCCACGGTGTAGTCCGCGCAGCTCTCGGCGTCGGCATTGCCGAGGGGCGAGAGGCGGTCGCCGAACTCGAACATGGCGTCGAAGCCCTTGATTCCGCTGCCGGCGGTGGTGCGCGTGGGGCTCTGGCTGATGCTGTTGATCCGCACGCCGCGCCGCCCCAGGCGGTAGCCCCAGGAGCGGACGATGCTCTCCAGCAGCGCCTTGGCATCCCCCATCTCGGAATACTCGGAGAACGTGCGCTGCGCGCCGATGTAGGAAAGCGCCACGATGGAGGCCCCCTCGGCCAGCGCCTCGGCCTGGTAGGCGTGCTGCACCACGCGGTGCAGGCTGATGGCCGAGATATCCAGCGTTTTCTTGAACCACTCGTGGTTGAGGTCCTCGTAGGGCCGCTGCTTGCGGACGTTGAGGCCCATCCCGATGGCGTGGACGATGAAATCGATGGCGCCGAAGTGCGCCCGCGTCTCGTCGATGAGCTGGCGGAGGTCGTCGTCGCTGGTGGCATCGGCCCAGACGACGGGGCTGCCGGTCTCCTCGGCCAGGTCTTCCATCGCGCCGAGGCGCCGCGCAACCGGGGCGTTGGTGAGCACGAAGCGCCCGCCCTCGCGATGCACGGCCCGGGCGATGGCCCAGGCGATGCTCTGGTCGTTGAGCGCGCCGAAGATGATGCCGCGCTTGCCCTCGAGCAGCCCGTAGCCGGAAGCACGCATGTGGTATACCTTTTGCCAATGGTGGGGAGCGAAGACGACGGGCGGCCCGCAGCATGGCGCGCCCGGTCTAAAAGTAGCAATCCGCGTAGTGAGGCGCTACCGCCTTGCCAGACGGCCCCACCGCCGCCTGCTTCGCGATGGCGCTCGCGGAACCGAGCCCTCTCGCTGTGACTGCCTCCCCCCGGGACGCCCCGCCGGCAGTATGGCAGGAGAAGAATCTACCCAGGGGGATTACGTTTCGAACCCTCACCGCGCCCCGATGCCGCTCCGTTCCTCACTCCAACGCTTCGGCCTGCGGCTCTTCCTGATCCAGGAGCCGATGGAGGCCACCCCCCCGGAAGTCCTGGCCGAGCTCCGGGCCTTCCTCAAACAACGGCGCTCGTACACCGACGCATGGTTCTTCTTGCTGCGCGTGCTGGTGGCGCTGGGCCTGACGGTCTACTTCTGCCTGACCCAGAACAACAAGCTCATCGACCTGCCGGAGGAGATCCTCTTCGCCGGGTTCTACATCGCCGCCAACTTCGCGGTGCAGTTCTTCGCCAACCGAGACCGGGTGCCGGCCCGGTGGGGGTATCTGCTGCTCGACTTCAGCGCCGTATTGATGCTGCGCCACCGCATGCACTTCGACGCGCTGCTCGATCCCAACGCCACCATGATCGGGCTCCTGTCGCTGCTGCTGATCGCCTACGTGCAGTACAGCGACATCCGGCTCTCCAGTGTGCTGGCGGTGGCCGCCATCGCCATCACGGTGCTCACCCTCTGGCTCAACGTGCTCGGCCTGATGCCGGCGGCGTTCGCCCCGCTGGCCCCCCGGCCTCGCCCCAGCGAACCGTTCCAGGCCGTCCTCCTGCTGGGCTACCTCGGCGGCGTCAGCGTGATGACGCACCGGCTCGTGCACCGGCTCTACGCCCAGCTGCTGCGCTACAGCATGGAGCAGCACCGGCGCACGCACGCCGCCGTCGCCAGCGCCGTCGAGCGCTCCCGCCGCGAACGCCTCGAAGAACTCAGCCAGCTCAAACACAACTTCATCACCGTCATCTCGCACGAGCTGCGCACGCCCATCACGCCGCTGCTCACCTCGCTCGACATCCTCCGCCAGGAGCTCAACGGCCAGGCCGCCTCCTTCGAGATGCTCGACATCGCGCAGGACTCGGCCGGCCGCATCCACCGCGTGGTGACCGATTATACGAAGCTGGCCGAGCTCATCACGATGGACGACGAGAGCCTCCTGCGGTGGAACCTCCACCTGCACGAGATGCTGCACTTCGTGCAGGAACGCAGCGGCGCCCCCGTCCGCCTGAAAGGCCGCCTGGACGGCCTCGCCGTCAGCGCCGACCCCCGCCTGCTCGGCGGCGCCCTGCTCGCCCTGATGCGCCGCGCCCAGATGCTCACCCCGCCGGACGACGCCGTCACCGTGCAGGGCTACGAAGACCACGACGCCGTCGTGCTCTCCATCCACGACCCCGCCAGCTACCTCGACGCCGCCACGATCGAGTCGCTCAACGACCTCTTCGCGCTCTCCAGCGAGCGGGCCTTCGCCTCGCCCAACACGGGCCTGGAACTGATCCTCGCCCAGCACTCGCTCCGGCGCTTCGGCGGCACGCTCCAGATCGACAGCCTGCCCGGCCACGGCACGACGGTCCACTGCTGCCTCCCCGTCAAAGACGCCGGCCTCCGCTGGATCCAGAAGCCGGAGCTGCGTCAGGAGCTGGAGTCGCTGGCGGCCTGACCGGCCCCGAAGAGCGCCTCCCAGCGCCGCCGCAGCAGGCTCATCCGCACCACGTCCCGGTAAGAGCCCTCCAGAAACGCGTCCTCGACGAGGATCCCCTCCACCTCGAAGCCGAGCCGGTGGTTGAGGTTGATGTTGCGGATGTTGGTGTCCAGCGAGTAGATGTACACCTTGTTGAAGCCGAGGTCCTCGAAGACGTGGTGCAGCCACAGGAACGTGGCCGTCTTGCCGATGCCGAGCCCCCGGTACCCCTCCTCGCCGATGAACTTCTTCATCTCCACCTTGCGGCCGGCCGCGTCGATCTGCTCGCCGCCGACGAGGCCGACGAACACGTCCCGGTAGAAGATGGCGAAGTAGCGGGTGCTGGGGGTCTCGAAGAAATGCCGGAAGAGCGCCGCGTCGTCCTCCGGGTACCAGACGGCGAAGTTGCGCTGCACGTCCGACGTGGCCAGCCAGGCCGCCACGGTGGGCAACAGCTCCGGGTAGAACGGCGCGATGCGGACGTCCTCGTAGACCCGCCCTTCCACGCCGGTGCGCACCAGGCGGTCCGGCGCGAAGGCGTCCAGCTCGTGCGGCGCGGGGGCGTCCGGCGCGTGGCCCATCACGTAGTCGAGCAGCTCGACCGAGACGGACACCATGTCTTGCCGGGCCACACCGTAGTTGAGCAGCTCACGGCAGAAGCTCTGCGTGACGAGCCGGATCATCTGGTGCTGCTGCCCCTTCTGGATGGTGGCGCTCATGAGCTCGGCGAGGATCAGGGGGGAGATGGCGGCGCGTCTGACACAGTAACCGTCTGCCCGGAGAACCACAAGCCCGGCAGGCCCGGAATTATGCCGCGCCGCGCCGCCGGAGTCCGCAGGCCGCGTATTCCCTGATCGACGTCCGCCGCCCCCGAGGGCTCAACGCGCGCGGTCAGTTGCGCAGCAGCCCGCCGGGGAAGACCACCAGGCTCTCGGTGCCGTTCGTGCCCACCGCCGCCACGCCGAAGAGAAAATTGTCGATGATGATGTTTTCGACGGTGTAGCGGTCCGTCTTGCCGACGAAGCGGCTGTGTTGCCACTGCGGGGCGGTGGTCTCGCGCCAGTAGATCCGGTAGCCGGCCAGGGCGGGGGCGTCCACGGGCTCCCAGGCGAGCGTCGCGGATGGCCGGACGGCCCCGCCGATCCGCACGTTCTGCGGGGCGGGCGGCGCCCACGCGAGGGCCGCCAGCACGGCTGCGTTGACGGCGGTAAGCTTGGCCGCATACTCGAAGTTGACGCCCTCCACGACGTCGCCGTAGGCGATCCCGTCTTCGGTGCGGAGGTCCTGATGCTGGCGCGTGTAGTTCTCGTGGGTCTCCATGATGCGGACGCCGGGGAAGCCGGCGTCGTTGAAGGGCCGGTGGTGGCCGCCCCGCCCGAAGCGGTCGAGCCGGTAGATCATCTTCGCGTCCAGGTTCTGCTCGCCGAAGTAGCGGTCTACGACGGCGTCGATGTAGCGGGCGAGCTGGCGCGAGGGGCCGTCCACCTCGCCGCCGTAGAAGCGGCGGAGCTGGTGCTGGCGGAGCGTGTCTGGGGCGGGCACGGGCTCGGAGAAGACGCGGAACGTGGTGTTGTCGATCACGCCGTCCACGCCCTCGATGTTGCCGATCATGTCGTTGTTGAGCACGCCGACGATGTCCCACCCTTCCTCGCGGGCGACCTCGGCCATGTGGCGGCCGCCGTAAAGCCCCTGCTCCTCGCCCGAGAGGCCGGTGTAGAGGATGCTCGTGGGGAACGTGTACTTCGAGAGGATGCGGGCGGCTTCGAGGGCGCCGGCCATCCCGGAGGCGTTGTCGTTGGCGCCGGGGGAGTCGCTGGTGGCGTCGAGGGCGTCGCTCACGCGCGAGTCGATGTCTCCGCTCATGATGACGTAGCGGTCCGGGTAGCGGGTGCCGCGCTGCACGGCGACGACGTTGACCACCCAGGTGTCTTCCGGGATGCGGGAGCGGGGGTTCCCCTCGACGAGGTCGCGCTGGTAGAACACCTCCAGGCACCCGCCGCAATCGGCCGAGATGCGATCGAACTCGGCCTTGATCCACCGGCGCGCGGCGCCGATGCCGCGCGTGTCGCTCGTGGTATCGGAGAGGGTATGGCGCGTGCCGAAGCCGGCCAGCGTCCGGATGTCGGCCTCCAGGCGGGCGGGCGAGGCGGCGTCGATGATGTCGTAGATGCGCGCGTCGAGGGCAGGCGGCACCGCCAGGTCGCCGGCCTCCTGGGCGGCCGCCGGGAGGCAAAACACGGGCAGGCAGAACAGCGCGAACGGCAGCAGGTGCTTCATCGGAGTCGGTCGGGACGGGTGCGCAGGCGATGGGGGCTCAAGATACGCACCAGCGAGGACCGGAGGGAGGAGTGCCGGCGAGGGCAAGCCGGCGCGCCCACCGCTAGGTCTGCGCCTCGACCGCGTCGGCGACGGTCTGCGCGAGGGCGCGGCGGCGCTCGGCCAGCAGTGCCACGAGCGAGGCGCGGCGGCGGTGCAGCCCCCGGTAGGAGGCCAGCGCGCGGAGCCGGTGCCACGCCTCGCCCCACCGCAGGGCGGCGTAGGCCGCTGCGGGCGCCAGCAGCAACAGCCCGGCGCCCCATGCCCATCCCCACAGCGCCCCGGCGACGGCCGCCTCGGCCAACCATGCCGCCGGCACGAGCACCGCCCCCGCGATGAGCTTGACGGTGCCGAGCACGGCGGCCTCGCCGCCGGTGACGCGCACCGCCAGCGGCCCGGCGAGCCGGTACGGCGCGTAGCTCATCAGCCAGCACGCCAGCCCCAGCGGGGCCGCCACCCCGAGCGCCAGCACCCGCAGCACCAGCCCACGGCGGCGCGGCGCGGGTCGTTCGAGCGTCCACGGATCTGCCACGCCCAGGTCGGCCAGCAGCCCGGCGTAGCGGCGCGCCTCGGCAGCGATGCGCTGGAGGCGGGCGGGGTCCGTGCGATGGAGGTGGTGGTAGGCGTCGAGCAGGCGCACGGACCAGGCATGGCGCCGGGCGAGGCCGCCGCCGGCGGGCGCCGTCCACGCGGCCACCACCGGGATGGCGCTCAGCAGCTCGGCGTTCTCGGCCTGGAGCACGACGGCATCGAGCGCCGCGTCGATGCGCTCGGTGACGGCGTCTACGGCCTGCCGGGGGGCTTCCCGGTAGGCCGCCGCCTCGGCCGTCAGCGTGAACGGCGCGCCGACGGCCACGACGACGGCGCTGCGGAAGCGCGTCTTGTCTTCGTACCAGAGCCCGACCGGCACCACGCGCAGGCCGAGGGCGAAGCCGGCCTCGGCCTCGGCACCGAGGGCGATGCGGGCGGCGCCCGTCCGCAACGGCATCAGCTGGGGCTCGGAGTGGGTCGTGCCCTCGGGGAAGAGCGCCATGGCGCCGCCCGCGTGCAGCAACGCCCGGCACCGTGCGAAGGTCGCCTCGTTGCGCACGGCGGCATCAGAAGCCCCCTCGGCACCGCCGCGCTGCCCTGCATCGCGCCGGCGATAGACGGGGAGCGCACCGAAGGCCCGCATCGCCAGGTGCCCGAGCGGGTGGGCGAAGAAGGTGCTCTTCGCCAGAAAGGCCACGGGCCGCCCGAGGGCCGCCATCAGCAGCAGCGGGTCGAGGAGCCCGTTGGGGTGGTTGAGCACGAACACGGCCGGACCGTCGGGCAGGCGCTCCGTGCCCCGCACCTCGATGCGGTGATAGAACAAGGCCACGAGCCGGAAGACGAGGCTGCGCAGCAGACGTGCGAGCGGGCCGGCGGGCACTCTGGGCGAAGCAGGCATCGGGCAACGGGCAGGCGTCGGATGCCGGGAGCATACGTCCTGCATCCCCACGGATGCAACGGGACGCCGCCCCAGGCTAATCGATCCCTAATCCGCCAGGCCCAAGTTTTAATGCCCCCATATTCTTTCGCTCGCCGCCTCCCCGTAGGTTGAACGTTTTCTCGCGAAACGATCTGCTCTCTGATGACCCGCTCCCTGTTGTGGTCGCTCGTACGGCGGCGCTATACGTTCTTCGAGCTGATCCGGCGGGACCGGGCGTTCCTCGTCTTCCTGGCCGCCTGCTTCTTCGTCACCGGCATCGTCTATCCCTATGCGGACGCCGCACGGTGGGTCGGCTTCGCGCTGGCCGGCTATTCGGCCATCGCCAACGACTCGATCCAGACCGTCGGCACCTTCATCGCTTCGAATCGGCAGCGGCCCTGGTGGGTGCTCTGGCTCTTCATCGGCGGGCTCTTCCTGGCGACGGTGACGGCCAGCTGGCTCGCCTTCGACGGCGACGTGAGCTATCGACGCCTCACGGCCAAGGGCTTTGCCGAGACCCCGACCGCGTTTTCGTTCCTCCAGATCGCCGCCCCGCTGTTCCTGCTCGTCCTCACGCGGCTTCGGATGCCGGTCTCGACGACGTTCCTCCTGCTGAGCTGCTTCTCGACGGACCTCGGCGGCCTCCAGGCGATGCTGATGAAAAGCGTGGGCGGCTACGGCGTCGCGTTCGTCGCGGCGCTGCTGGCGTGGATGCTCCTGGCCCGTCTCGTCCGCTTCAGCGGGATGCCCCATCCCGCGTGGGGGCCCCTCCAGTGGACCTCGACGGGGCTGCTGTGGTGCGCCTGGATCATGCAGGACGCCGCCAACATCGCAGTGTACCTGCCCCGCCGGCTCGGCCCGGCCGAGTTCGCCGTATTCGCCGGCTTCATCTTCGCCGGTCTCGGGCTCCTTTTCTACCTCAAGGGGGACCGGATACAGGAGGTCGTCAACGAGAAGACGGATGTGACGGATATCCGCGCCGCCACGCTGATCGACCTCGTCTACGCCGCGCTCCTCTTCGGCTTCACCACCGTGAGCGTCATCCCGATGAGTACCACCTGGGTGTTCATCGGCTTGCTGGGGGGGCGCGAGGTCGCCCTGAGCCTGGCGGCCCGCGGTGCCCCCCCCGCTCTGGGCTCGCCGAAAGCCTCCGCCTCATGCGGAAGGATCTTGCCTACGCCGGCATTGGCCTGCTCGTCTCCATCGCCCTGGCCCTCGCTGCCCAGCCCGCGCTCCGCCAGGCCCTGCTCGCGCTGTTCTGAGCGGGTACCGCCGGCCCCACCCCGCCCCGGTCGATCCGCATTCCTTCCCGGTCTTCACGCTTTTAATCTCTCGTTTATGCAGCCCGCCGGCGGCGAATGCACATTACCGACCGCTTGAGAAAGCCGCAGCGCACTGCGCTGCGTTCACACACCCAACCACCGCCTCCACCGAGGTCCTCACGCTGTACCTACGATGAAGAAGACGACCCTCTCGATACTTGCCGGCACGTTCGCGGCCGGCGGCATGCTCGCCGGCTGCGCCAGCGCCCCCGACGCTCAGGTGGCGGAGGCTCAGGACGCCCTCGCCGCTGCCGAGACGACCCACGCCCACCTCTACGTGGCCGACCTCTACCAGGCCGCCCAGGATTCGTTCATGGCCGCCCAGGCCGAGATCGAGGCGCAGAACGCCGCCTCCTTCCTCTCGCGCGACTACGACCGCGCCGAAGACCTGCTCGCCTTCGTGACCGAGACCGCCACGACGGCCTCGGCGCAGGTGGAAGAGCGCAAGACGGCGATGCGCGCGGAGACCGAAACCCTGATCGTCCAGGCGCAGCAGGCGCTGGCCGAGGCGCAGACGCTCCTCCAGGCAGCCCCGCGCACCGGGCAGGACGCCGTCACACTCGTCTCGATCACCGAAGACACCGGCACCGCGCGCCAGATGCTCGACGACGCCATCGCAGCCTTCCAGCAGGATGACGTCGCGGCGGCGCACCAGCTCGCCCAGGCCGCCCTCGACCGGGCCAATGCCCTGACCACGACGCTGAAAGCCCCCGCCGGCACGCCACGCAGCTAACCGGCCCCCACGTAGTGCCGTACAGAACCCCGGCCTCTCGACGCATCGGGAGGCCGGGGTTCGTTTCGTCTACCCCCGGCGTGAACGGGCGTCTCCATCCCGTCGTCCCGAGCGGAGCCGGCGGGGCGGCGGCGAGGAAGGCCGACGGTGCACGGCAGCCCCGGTATCAGCCCGTCTCCGGCGGCTCCTGCGCATCGCCGGAGACGAACCGATACCCGTACCCGCGCACCGTCTCGATCTTCCCCTCGAAGCCGTGGGCGGCCAGCTTCTTGCGCAGAAAGTAGACGTACACGTCTACCATGTTGGTGCCGGTGTCGAACTGGATGCCCCAGACTTCGTCCAGGATCAGGTCGCGCGAGCAGGCGACGCCGGGGCGCTCCATGAAGAAGGCCATCAGCGTGTACTCGCGGAAGGTAAGCTCGAGGGGCTGGCTGCCCAGGTAGACGCGGCGCGCGGCGCGGTCGAGGCGGAGGGTGCCGGCCTCGACCACGTCGGGCTCGCGCCCGCCGATCTCGCCCTCGGTGGCGCGGACGGCCTCGATGAGGCGGCGGTAGGCCACGGCCCGGGCGCGCAGCAGCGCCGGGTACACGGGCAGCGTCATCGCGTCGTCGGCGCCGGCGGCGAGGGCGGCCACCTGCTCGGCGGCCCCTGCCCGGCACACGGCCACCAGCGGCACGCGCACGGCGGCGCGCACGTGGTAGCAGAGGGTGTTGATCACGGGCGCCCGCGCCAGATCCCACTCGACGAGCAGCACCTCGGCCTGCGGCGCCGCCTCGATGATCCCGCGCCCCGCCCCGGAGAGCGTGTTGCGCGCATCGACGACTTCGGCGAGCGAGTAGACGTCGATGCGATGGGGCGGCGGGCAACTGGCGCGCACCGCCGCCACCACCTCCTGGCTGTCGGCCACCAGGACGAGGGACAGCGGCGCATGTTCTGAAATCGACGGCATACGCTCCAGGATCGATCACGGCAGGACGCCGGCGCGGCCGGCACCGCAAGATCTGAAGGGGCGAACGGAAAGGAAAGGGTGCGGGCTACCCGTTGATGACGAGGTACATCAGCCCCAGAAAGAATGCGGTGCCCAGCAGCAACGCCAGGAAGAGCCCGGCCATCACCAGCCGGTTGCCCCTCTCGGAAGGCAGGCGCGGGGCGGGCCGCACGAGACTCGGCAGGGCCACTGCGCGGGCGCGGCGGGGCGCCCGCCGTGGATTGCGGCGGGGACGGTACATCGTGAGCGTGTTCATCGCGGTCGGATCGTCGCCGGCACGCGGTCATCGCGCGTGCACGGCAGGCGTTTAGATGAAGAAGGTGAGCCCGATGAAGTAGAGCAGCCCCGCGGCGAGGCTCCCCATGAAGAAGAAGAAGGCGAGGTCGCTGCCGTCGCGCTTGCGGCGCAGCGGAGACCGGCCCGGCAGCGTGCCGGGCGTGAGCAGGGTAGGGGACGGATGCATGGGAGGATGTAGGGATCATGCCGCCGGGCGCGGAAGGCCGGGCGGCAGGGGCGGCGTCTGACATGGCGCATCGCCCCTCGACTCTCGTTCCGCCCTCCTGCGCAGAGCGCGCTCTGAGGACGGATACCATTACTGCACCGCGCAGGTGCGATGCACCGGCGTCGCCCGGGATCGCCCCGGCGAGCACACGGGCCAGACCGGGAGATGCCCTCGGTCTTCCGGGCCTTGCCTTCGTGCCCGGCTGAGAGGCCGGAAGGACGGCCCAATAGCGTGCACACGGGGTTCAGCGAGCGGGTATCAGCATGCCGCTCCACTACGCCCCCGCGCGGGGAAGTTTCTGGGTACGCGTTAAAGGTGGCTTAAAGCGCACCCCTCCCTGCTGAATATTCCCCCGCCCGTGGAAACTTCCTGCGCGGAGCGGGGTGATGCGCCTCGATCATCACCTCGAAGGGGAGTAGCGCCTGCATCGGGCAGGGGCCGGCTTCGTCAAGACGCCCGCGAGGGCCGGAGCCGACCGCAATCGCGAGACCTTCATCGTCCCGGCGGGACGGTGGAGGTCTTTTTGTTTTCGGCCGTGGGTGCCGAAGACGCCTCGCCGTCCGTCCACAGACCAGGTCTTCGAGATGTTGCTCGCTCTGCTGTCCATCGCCGCCGGGTTGGTGCTCCTCTACGGCGGCGCGGAAGGACTCGTCCGGGGCGCCTCGGCGCTGGCCCTCCGGATGGGCCTGACGCCGCTCGTGGTGGGGCTCACCGTCGTCGCCTTCGGCACGAGTGCGCCGGAGCTCGTGGTGAGCCTGCAAGCCGTCCTCGCCGGCCGCGACGCCATCGCCCTGGGCAACGTCGTCGGCTCCAACGTGGCCAACATCGCGTTCATCCTGGGGCTGGCGGCGGTCCTGCAGCCGATGCGGGTACACGGCCAACTCCTGAGGCTCGACGTACCGATGATGCTCGGCTCCGCGTCCCTGCTCGTGGTGATGCTGCTGGACGGGCACCTGGCGCGCTTCGAGGGCGGGGTCCTCTTCGCGATGCTCGTC
>JAWWAN010000050.1:0-12174 GCA_033721675.1 Rhodothermales bacterium
CAGCACATGATCATGATCGACAGAGACACGCACCAGCTCGTGCCCGCCCCGCACCTGCTCACCCAGTACCTCGACGCCGAGGCGCGGGGCTACAGCCTGCTCGAACCCCTGACGGACCCCGGCTTCGCCGAGCGGTCGCGGCAGGGCAGCCTCGCCGTCAAGGCGCTCTTCCCCGAGGCGATCCGGGCGCTGGGCCGCCACGTGGCGGCCGCCCCCCGCACCCAGGCCTACCCGCGCGTCCTCGACGAGCGCCTGCACGAATATGCCTTCTGATCGACGATGAGCACCCCCCGGCCGTCCAGCCTCGTCTTCACGTTCCCCGGGCAGGGGTCCTACCGCTACGGCGTCCTCCGCGAGCTGTTCACGGACTTCCCGGAGACGGCGCCCCACTTCGCCCGGGCGGACGCCGTGGCGCGCCGCTTCCTCGGCCACGCCTTCCTGCCCCTCGCCGAGGCCGAGACGCAGGACGCCCACGACCGGTACCTCGCCCGCTGCCCCGACCTCGACCAGCTCGGCATCTACCTGACCGAGGTGCTCCTCGCGGCGCTGACGCGGCGGCAGGGCCTGGGGCCGGACCTGCTCGCCGGCCACAGCTTCGGCGACCTCGCGGCGCTCGCCGTGGCCGGCGCCTACCCGGTGGAGACCGGCCTGAAGATCGTGGCGCAGCGCGTGCTGGCGTTGCGCGGCGTGGAGACCGAGGGGCGCATGGCGGCGCTCTCGTGCAGCCCCGAGCGGGCGCAGGCGCTGCTGGCCGAGGCCGGCGCCGGGCGGATCGAGGTGTCCGTCGTCAACTACCCGAAGCAGACCGTCGTTTCCGGGCCGCCGGAGCGGCTGGAGGCGCTCCGGGCGGTGGCCGCGCGGCAGGGCGTGATGGTGACCCTCCTCCAGAGCCGGTACCCGTTCCACTCGTCGTACCTCGCCGGGGCCGTGGCGCCGTTCCGCACGGCGCTCTACGCCCACGACTTCCGCGCGGCCCGCACGCCCGTCCTGCTCTCGACCGAGCAGCGCCGCTACGCGCCGGGCGACGACCTCGCCGCGCTCCTGGCCGCCCAGTTCACCACGCCGCTCGACTTCCAGGCGCTCGTCCGCAGCCTCTACGACCAGGGCTACCGGACCTTCGTCGAGTGCGGCGCGGGCGACATCGTGACGAAGCTCGTCCGCCGCAACCTGCTCGACACGCAGGACCTGACGCTGGTGGCGACGGGCGCCGGCACGGTCCGCGAGGGGCTGGCCGAGGCCGCCCGCCTCGCCGGGCAGACCGGCACCGCCGTGTCTGTGCCGGCCGCTGCGGTGCCGGCCGTGCCGATGCAGCAGGCCGTCGCCACGCTGCTCGCCGACCTGTCCGGCCTCGCCCAGAGCCTGTCGAAGATGATCGAGCAGGCGACGGGGTTGCTGGAGCAGGTGGCCGAGGCCGCGAAGGGCATCCCCGTGGAGGCCGTGCCGGTGGAGGCGCCGCTCTTCCCCGAGGCGGAGCCGGGCGAGGCCGCGCCGCTCGTCGAGCCACCGCAGGCCGTGCCCGCCTACGGTGCCCCGATGCAGCACGCCGCCCCGGAGCCGGCCGCGGCACTGGAGGCGGCCGCCGCGCCTCGCACGTTCCCCGAGGAAGTCGTCCCCGCCGTGCCCATCGCGATCGTGTCGATGGGGTGCGTGCTGCCCGGCGCTGCCGACCCGGACGCCTACTGGCGCAACATCCGCGACGGCGTCAGCGGCATCGTCGACCTCGCCGCGCTCGACCCCGACGCCGGGCGCGACTTCGTGGCCGGCGCCGCCGACGCCATCGTGCCGGACAAAACCTACACGCTGCTCAACGGGGCCATCCGCGCCGTTCCCTACGACGCCGCGCTCCTCGGCAGGGTGTTCACCGAGGACGAGTTTGCCGCCCTGACGCGTGGCCAGAAGCTGCTCGCGCTGGCGACGGCGCAGACGCTCGCCGGCCTCGCCGGCGGCTCCGGCGTGGACACCGGCCGCCTCCGCTACCTCCTCGGCGCCACCGCCGACGGCGCCAGCGAATACGACGACGCCCTCTTCGCCGAGAGCCTGCACCGCCACCTCGCCACCCTCGACGAGCCCGAGGCCGTCCGTCGCGCTTTCGCCGAGAGCCTCGAACGGCTCACCGGCTACCGCGCGGGCGACGCCGCCCGGCTCACCCAGCACCGCCTCTATACGGCCGTCGCAGACCGGATGCTGGGCGCGGGCGTTGCCACGGCGGTCGTGGACACGGCCTGCTCGTCGTCGCTCTACTCCATCGACCTCGGCGTGAAGGCGCTGCGCAACGGCGAGGCCGACCTCGTGCTGGCCGGCGGCGTCTTCGCGCCCGGCCCGGCCAACAACGCCCTCTTCGCCCAGTTCCGCGGCCTCACGCCGACCGGGAGCTGCCCCCTTGATGCCGCTGCCGACGGCGTCGTCTTCGGCGACGGCGCGGCGCTCGTCGCCCTCAAGCGCCTGCCGGACGCCCTCCGCGACGGCGACCGCGTCCACGCCGTCTTGCGCGGCACCGGGCTGTCTAGCGACGGCAAGAGCCCGGCCATCAACGTGCCGCAGAGCGCCGGGCAGGCGCTGGCAATGAAGAAGGCATACGCCGCCGCGCACGTGCCCGTCGATACGATCCAGTACCTGGAGGCCCACGCCACCAGCACACCCGTCGGCGACGCCGTCGAACTGGCGTCGCTGGCGCAGGCGATGGAGGGGCGGGATCCTGCCCTCCCGAGGGTCCACGTGGGCAGCGTCAAGGCGCTCATCGGGCACACGGGATGGGTCTCCGGCGTGGCCTCGATCCTCAAGATCTGCAAGGCCTTCGAGGCCGGCGAGATCCCGCGCCAGTACCATTACGACGCCCCGAACCCCAAGGTCGATCTCGGCGCCACGCCGTTCACCGTGGCCCGGGCGGCCGAGCCCTGGCCCGAGAACGTCGGCGGATACCCGCGCCGGGCGGGCATCAACGGCTTCGGTTTCGGCGGCACGAACGCGCACGTCGTCCTCGAAGCCTTCGACGCGGAGTACCACCGGCACCTCTGCGAGAGGCTGCCCGAGGCGCTGCCTGCGCCCGCGCTCGCGCTGGTCGCCGCCGGGCCGCTCTTCCCTGCTGAAGACGCCCTCGCCGCGCCGCAGCCGAACGGACGGGTGCGCTTCGACCGGGCGAAGCTGCGCCTGCCCGCGAAGACGCTGTTGCTGCCGGACGTGACGGACGCGATGGATCCGAGCCAGTACCTCGCGGCGCTCGCCGCCGAGCAGATCCTGGAGGCGCTGCCGCCGGACTGGGTGCAGGCGCATCGCGCGCGCATCGGGGTGGTGCTGGGGCTGGCCTCGAAGACCGAGTGCGGCGTGCGCGCCAACGAGCGCATCTTCCTGGATCGCCTCCGCCGGCTCGTCGATGAAGGAGCGGATCGCCTCGCGATGCCGCCCGAGGAGGCCCGGCGCGTGGCAGACCGGCTCGCCGCCGCCATCCGCGCCGAGGTGCCGCCCTCCGGGCCGTACACGCTGCCCGGGCTGATGCCGAACGTGGCGGCGGGGCGCGTGACCCACCTGTTCAACCTGAAGGGCCCCAACGTGGTGGTGGACCGGGGGGAGGATTCGCTCTTCCAGGCTCTCGACGCCGCCGCCCAGTTCCTCCGCCACGGCGACTGCGACCTCGTAATGGCGGGCGCGCTCCATGCCGCCGCCGACGAGGCGCACGAGGCCGCCTGCCTGCTCGCCCTGACGACGCTCGACACGGCTCGCCGCGACGGCCTGCCGGTGCTGGCCACCGTGGCGCTCGGCGAGCCCGGCGGTGCCGCCGCGGCCGTAGATGCCGCCGGCCGGCAGTACGGTGGGGCGCAGGGCGCGGCCGCGCTGGCCGAGGCCCTGCGCGCCGTACGCGAACGCCGCGCCCGGGTGGCGGTCTGTGCGCCGGGGGGCGCCCCGTGCCTCGTCCTCGCCCCGGAGGGTGAGCCGAGCCTGCCGGCGCTTCCGGCCGAGCCGCCGCCCGTGCATCGCGCCCCGGAGGAGCCCTCGGGTACCCACGCCTACGTCCAGGGCACGCCCATCTACACCTTTACGCCGGCGCTGGTGGCCGAAGAAGCCGAGGCGGCCCCGGCGGCCCTCGACGGGCGCCGCCTGCTCGTCCTCACCGACCAGCCGGACGTCTGGCGCGGCGTCGCGGCCGCGGGCGTGCTGGAGGCCCTTTCGTGCACCGTCGCCGGCCCCACGGGCATCGGCCTCGACGGCGCCCTCGCCATCGACCTGACCGACGACGCCACGGCCGCGGCGTCGGTGCGCGCCCTGGAAGACGCCGACTTCGACGCGATCCTCATCGTCAAGGACCTCGCCGGGCACACCGAGGCCGCCCTGCTGGAGAACGACTTTGGGACGGAGCGAACTTTGCTCGACCTCGCCTTCACCGTCTGCCGTCACGCCTACGAGGCCCTCGCCGCCGGTGCGGTAGACGTGGCCGTGCTGAACCTGAACGCCTATACTGGCGAGGCCCTCGCCCCCGCCACGGGGCTGACGGCCGGCTTCGCCAAGTCCCTCGGCCGCGAACTGCCCGAGGCTACCGTCCGGATCGTCAACACGGACGAGGGGCATCTGCTGCGGGCGCTGCGGCAGGTAGAGACCGAGCTGGGCCAGCCTGGCGCCACCGCCGAGGTATGCTACCGGCAGGGCCGGAGGCACACGGTCAAGCTGCGCCCGCTGGCGCGCCTCACGAAGCAGGACCGGCCCTTCCTCACTCGGGATTCCGTGGTGCTGGCTACGGGCGGCGGGCGCGGCGTCACGGCCGTCCTCGCCGAGGAGCTGTTGCGCCGCTACGGATGCACCGTGGTCGCCGTCGGGCGCACGGATCCGGAGGCCGCGCCGGAGGCCGTCCGTACGATGAGCGAGGCCGCGTTCAAGGACTACGAGGCGGCGTTCTACCGGGAGGCGCTGGCCCGCGACCCGGCGCAGAAGATCACCGACCTCAAGCGCCGCTACGGGCGCTACCAGGCCGTCAACGAGTTGTGCCAGGTCATCCGGCGCCTCCAGGGGCTGCCCGGCCGCTTCGTCTACCGGAGCGCCGACCTCAACGACCCCGCCGCGCTCGACGCCCTCGTCGACTCCGTGCACCGCGAGTACGGGCGGATCGACTTCGTCGTCCACGGCGCCGGCATACAAGACTCGCGCGTGTTGCCGAAGAAGTCGCTGGCGCTCTTCCGCCGCATCGTCGATACCAAGCTCGGCAGCCTGAACCAGCTCTACCGCGCGTGCATCGCCCGCCGCAACGGCAGTCCCGTCCACTTCCACATTCTGACGTCGGCCTTCAGCTTCATGGGCAACGACGGGCAGCCGGACTATGGCGCGGCCAACGAGGCCATGAACCGCCTCGCCGCGGCGATGGGCGCGCGCGAGCCGGACGTCCACTGGTCGTCGCTGGCGTGGCTCGGCTGGGCGGGCATCGGCATGACGCGCGGGTCCGAGTTCGCGGCGCTCGCCGCCAACCGCCGCCTGCGCGGCGTCACGCGCGAGGAGGGGCAGGAGATCTTCGCGAGCCTGCTCGGCGGGCCCGTCGCCGCGCCGGTCAACGTGTTGATGGCGGATGGGGAGCTGGCGTTCTACGACGTGCCCATCACGGCTGCCGCCTCGCCCATCCTGGAGGCGCCGGGCACGGCGCTGCCTCCCGATGGGCTGGCGATCCAGACTTCGAACGGGAGCCCGCCTGCCGAATCCCTCCCCGATGAGCCGCCGGAGGCCGCCGGGGCCGGGGTGCTGGTGGCGCCGAAGACGCGGACGGCCCAGCGCACCGCGCTCGGCTTCACCGTCGAGACGGCGCCGTTTCTCTGGGATCACCAGGTGAACGGCGTACCGACGCTGCCGGGCGCCTTCCTCATCGCGCTCGTCGCCGAGGCGGCCCAGCAGCTGCGACCGGGCCGCCGGATTACGGCGTTCGAGGACACCCACTTCAAGCGGTTCGTGCGGGTCTACCCGGAGCGCGGCACGGACGTCCGCCTCGACGCCTGCATCGTGGGGGAAGACGCCCGCGAGAGCCGCGTGCACGTGCGCGTGCTCACCGACTTCCACCACGCGAGTGGGCGCCTCCTTCAGAAAGACGTGGTGCTGACCGAGCTGCACGTCCGCATGGCGACGACGGCGCCGCCGGCGGAGGCACGGCGGGTGGAGGCCGGCGGGATGCCGCAGGGCCGCTACCTCCCGGATCCCTACGTGATGCCGGCATCCCCCGTGCAGCTCGGCGGGGCCTTCCGAAGCCTGCGCCAGCTCGTCGTGGACGGCACGCACCGGCGGGCGCGGTACCGCCTCTCCGCGCGCCGCTACGCGCCGTCTCCGTACGACCATCTGTTGCCCAACGCCATCCTGGTCGATGCCTTCTGGCGCTTCGGCACGGTACAGCCGCAGCCGGACCGCTCGCTCTCGGTCTACGTCCCGGAGAAGTGCCGGGTGATGGAGGTGTTCTTCGACTATGCGGACTTCGGCCAGGCCCTGCTGCGCGAGGCCGTCGTCTTCAGCGGGGTCAACCCGCGCGAGGACGGGGCGCAGCTCCACGTCGGCCCCATCGAGGCCGCCGATGCTTCAGGCCGTTTGCTGCTGCGCGTCGAGGGCGGGCTGTGCCGCAAGTTCGGAGACGTTCCGCATGCCTATTGAGACGCCGTCATATCGCGCCTCTGGCGCGGCGGCCCGGTGCGCCGTCGCCCTGCTGGAGCCCCGCCGGGAGCCCGCGTGGGCCGCCTGCCTGTCTGCCCGCGAACAGGTGCGCCTCGGCCGGCTCGCTCCGGCGCGGCAGCCCCGGTACATAGCGGGCCGCCTGGCTGCCAAGCACCTGTTCCTGCGCCGCCTCGGAGCGGACGGCGCGTGCGCGCCGCGCGCGCAGCCGGTCTTCCACGCCCTCACGCCGGACGCGCTGCACGCGTTCTCGCCCTGGATGTACCGCCTCGCAGAGATCCTCCCGGCCGCCGCCGGCGGTGGGCCGCGCCTGTACTGGTGCGGTGTGCTCCGCCCGGAGCGCGTCTCCCTCGCGCACACCGAGGGGCTGACGTGCGCCAGCCTCGCCGCCGGCCCCGCGCTGGGCCTCGACGTAGAGCAGGCCGTGCCGCGCCGCGATGCCTTCTACCGGGGCACCTTCACCGAGGGCGAGCGGCGCTGGGTGGCGCGCAGCGCCTGGGCCACCGGCGTGCCCTTCGCCTGGCTCTATACCTTCCTGTGGACCCTCAAAGAAGCCGTCCTGAAGGGCCGCCTCACCGGGGGCGCTCGCAGCGTATGGGACTTCCCCCGCATCGAGACGCGGCCTCTGGCCGACCCGTGTGCGATGGCGGCGGCCTACCGTGGCGTGCGTGTGGGCGAGGCCGTGCACGCCTTCGGTGTGGAGGTGTGCGGCCCACAGGGCACTGCCCGCGTTGCTGCCGCCGTCACCGCTTCGCACCACCGCATCCTCACCGTCCTCCATACCTCCTGATCTCCGTTCAACGAATCCTACGATGCGTCCTATGACTTCTGGAACGACGATAGACACGCTGCTCGCCGACGTCCGGCAGATCTTCGCCGAGGTGACGCGGTACCCGGCGGAGATTCTGGATGCGGGGGCGCACCTGGAAGAAGACCTCGGCATCGACTCGGTCAAGCTCGGCGAGGTGCTCTCGGTGCTGCGCGAGCGCTACGCGCTGCCGGAGGCGGCGGCGCTGGCGCCGGAGCAGTTGCAGACGATCGGCGGGATCGCCGAGGCGCTGCATGCCTACCTCAGCACGGCCACGCCGGCCCCCGCCTCTGAGGCGGCCCCCGCACCCGAGGCGCCCCCGGCGCCTACTCCGGCCGCGCCGCTCACCTCCCCGCCGCCGCCCCTGCCGGCGGTGCAGGGCGACGGGTACGCCGAGGCGGCCCCCGTGCTGCCGGCGAACGGCCATGCCTCCGCTGCGAACGGAGCCGCGCAGAGCTTCGCCGCGCTCGTGCCGGAGCAGAAACCCTTCGCCGGCAAGGTCGCCTTCGTCAGCGGGTCCGGGCGCGGGCTGGGAAAAGACATCGCCGAGTATCTGGCCGACCTCGGCGCCGCGGTTGTGGTCAACTCGTTCCATTCGCGCCAGCGGGGCATCGAGACGGCCGGCGCCATCCGGGCGCGCGGCGGCGAGGCGCTCCACCTGTGGGGTTCGATGGCGAACCCCGAGCACGTAGACGCGGTCTTCGCCGAGATCGAGGCGCGCTACGGCGGGCTCGACTTCTTCGTCAGCAACGCCTCCAACGGGATGCTGGCCCGCCTCGAAGACCTCACGGCTGAGCACTGGGAGAAGGCGTTCCGCACGAACGTGGTGGGGCTGCACCAGGCCGCCGTCCACGCGATGCGGCTCATGCGGAAGCGCGGCGGCGGCAAGATCATCACGCTCTCCTCGCCCGCCGCGCACGGCTACGTGGATTACTTCGGGTGCATGGGCGCCGTCAAGGCCGCCGTCGAGTCGCTCACCCGGTCGATGGCGATCGAGTTCGCGCCCTACAACATCCAGGTCAACTGCGTCTCGCCCGGCCCGGTCTACGGCGAGCTGCTCAACAAGTGGCCGGACAGCGAGCGGCTCATCACCCAGTGGGAAGACAACACCGCCTACGAGCGGCTCTGCGAGGCGCGCGACGTCTCGCACTTCATCGCCTACCTGCTCAGCGAGCCCGTCAAGCTCTTCACCGGCAGCGTGCTGGTGATGGACGGCGGCATCTCGTCGCAGGGGTGGTAGCACACGCCAGGCGCACGATCGGTCCCTCCCCCACGATCCCACCATAGCATCATGAACACGTCAGCGAGCCGACGGCACCCCGTGTGGCTGGTCTGGATGGCGGCCGTGCTGCTGGCCGGCTGTGGCAGCAGCGAAGAGATCGGGCCGGTGCCGGTGCGGTCTACCCAGGAGCACCGGGTGGACGGCAGCCTCTACACGCCCACCACCCAGTCGCTGCTGCGCACGCACAGCTGGCTCGAAGCGGTCGAGGCGGTGAGCTTCCGCACGGGCCGGCGGGATCGTGCCACGGTCACGTTCCATGCGCCCGGTGAGCACATGCTGGCCGTGCACAACCTGCCGATGCGGCACCTGGTGCCGCGCCTGCACTACCGCCCCGCCGCCGAGCCCGATGCGTTCGACGCGCTCAACCTGATGCTGGCCGAGTTCTCGCGCAACAGCGTCAGCGTGCCCGTCGGCGCCCCTGGCGACGCCATGGCCCACTTCCAGACGACGCTCAGCGAACGCACGCCCTGGCAGCTGCGCGGCGACTACGAGTTCGAGCCGAACCCGCTGTACCGGCCGCAGCGCGTGAGCGTCATCAACAACTGCCTGCGCCCCGGCCTCTGGGAGCTGAACGCCACCGACCGCTCCGGCGAGATCTACCACGCCTGGTTCGACATGCCGGAGGACGCCTACTACGCCCTCGTCGCCCGCACCAACGGCCTGCCCGAGGCGTTCGTCCGCGAGGCGCTGCAATGGCACGAGCGCGCCGTCCCGCTCGACCTCGGCCGCCTCCGCACCGTCGCCGAAGACCTCGGTGCCGTCCCGGTCGCGCGCCTGGACGAAGAAGTGGGCTTCTCCTCGCAGGGCTCGCGCCGTAAGCTCCACCGCGACTTCGCCCTCGTCAAGGGCGGCAGCGGCTACGTGCCGCCGCGCCGCCTGGGCGACTTCCTGGGCCGCCCGGTCGCCATGGCGAGCTTCGTCGAGCCCGGCATCTATTCGAGCAAGATCGAGGAGCGGACCGAGTTCGACTTCACGTTCCTGAGCGCCCCGCAGCACGCGGCCGTGCGGCTCGTGCGGCCCAAGACGAGCTACCGTTTCGACGGCGCCGGCGGCGCGGCCTCCGGCGGCGACGCCTACGTCGAGTTCGACCTGGACCTGGGCGGCGGCGAGCGCCTGATCATCGGCAACCTGCCCCTGGATCTGCTCGTCGAGCGCGAGGACTTCACGCTCCACGGCTTCGGCGTCGGCATCCTGAGCGCGGGCGACTTCGCCGAGCGGCGGCAGTTCCTGCTCACCCGGGGGCCGCACCCGAGCTTCGCCTACCTCGCCCGCGAGGAGGGCGGGCGGCTGCTGGCGCTCAACTCGCACGGGCGCGGCATCGAGCAGGTCTTCATCCGCAGCCACCCGAACGCGCCCACCCCGCACTGGGAGGTCATCATCACCAGCTACGAGCGCATCGTGGACCTCGTCAAGTACCGGATCCCGATGCCGGAGCGCCTCGTCGAGCCGCAGCGGGAGGCCTCCCGCCGTTACATCCCACCGATCTACTTCACCTACCGGGACGACAACGTCTCGTAGCGCGCCATGACCACCCCCCGAAAACCCCGCTACCGCCGGCTGCTGCTGGGCGCGGGCCTCCTCGTAGCCGCCCTCTGGGGCCTGCACCAGGGCGTCTTGCTGCTGGCCGACGAGATGCTCAACGTCAACGTCGAGTTCGGCAGCGAGTACGACGAAGCCGTGGGGCAGCAGGCCGTCCGCGCCAGCCTCGAACGGCAGGAGCCCGAGGGCGTCGTGGAAGGCTTCGCCCCGCTCGACCCCGTCGCGCCCTTCGACGAAGTCGACGCCTTCGACGCCGACGCGATGGACTGGTCCAGCTTCTTCGACGGCTACGCCGCCGCCGGCGCCCTCCTCTTCGACGCGAACGGCGACGGCCGCCTCGACGCCTACTTCACCCACAACAACGCCACCTGGGTCCGCCCGACCGACGCCGACGCCGTCATCCAGGACAAACCCCGCATCAGCGGCAACGGCCTCTACCTGAACCTCGGCAACGACGCCGCCGGCCGGCCGATCTTCCGGCAGGTGAAGGACCTCGCCGCGCAGAACGACACCTACGTGGAGGAGGAGCTGCTCGTCGAGAACTTCCTCTACCCGCGCAAGCGCGTCGAGGAGTCGACGGACCGCGTGGGGCGGGCCTCGTCCGTGGCCCTCGCCGTCGATCTCAACAACGACGGCCGGCAGGACCTCGTCGTCGGCTCGATCCTGCCCGGCATGCTGTGGTCCCACCCGAAGACGCAGCGCGTGATGGGCCAGTTCGTGCGGCCCGTGGGGCGGCAGGCCGTCCATTCCAAGACGCCGCTCGTGGCGCAGGGGCTCTACTTCGTCAAAGACTACCGCCCCAACGACGACCGCAACGACGTCCGCGCCTCCGCGCGCGGGCTGGAGCCCGTCGGCGCCAACTCCGTCTTCCTGAACCTGGGCGACCGCGACGGCGACGGCCTGCCCGAGTGGAAGGACGTCAGCCGCGAGACCGGGCTGGAGGGCTCCCGCAAGACGATGGCGTTGCTGGCGGCCGACTTCGACCTCGACGGCGACCTCGACCTCTTCGAGGCGAACGTCATGGACATGGACTACTGGCCCGGCGGCGCCACCGAGCACGCCGGCGCGGCCAACCAGCTCTACGTCAACCAGCTCGCCGAGACCGGCGAGCTGCGCTTCGTCGAGCGTGCGGCTGCGATGAACGTGGACGGCCTCTACGACGAGGACTACCCCGCGCCGACCTACTACCGCCTCTGGAAGATCCCCGGGCTGCCCGACGTCTACTCCGTCGTCCTCCGCCGCTTCGTGCCCTACACGCCCGAGTTCCTGGAGATCAACGGCGAGCGCTCCGAGCCCGGCCAGATCTCGTGGGCCGCCGTCACGCAGGACGTCAACGACGACGGCTACCCGGACATCTGGGTCGGCAACGACCTCGGCTTCCTCCGCCTCTACGTCAACCAGCAGGGCCAGGGCTTCGCGCTCTCGATGGACCACCCGCGCGCCCACAAGACCGGCTACTGGATGAGCTTCTCGCCCGCCGACTTCGACGGCGACCTCCGCGAAGACCTCTTCGCCGGCAACATGGGCGGCGCCTCGATGAACCTCGCCCTCCCCATCCCCGACCTCTTCGCCGTCTTCAAGCCCGTGATCAGCAGCGCCACGATGGTGCAGCAGTTCCTCGGCGACTCGCACGACTCCATGCACGCCCTGCTCGACGGCGCCACGGGCTTCCGCACCGAGATGCCCAACAAGGTCCGCCACTCGCACGTGCTCCCGCCGGACGCCTCGCTCCAGAACAACCTGCGCGACTTCGTCGTGGCCCACCACAGCGGCGCCGCCTTCGACCCCGAGAGCATCGACCCCTACGAGTTCACCTGGGGCTCGACGACGATCGACGTGCAGAACGACGGCCGGCCGGATCTCTACTGGGTCGGGTGCCTCCAGGGGCGCGGCGGCGGCATCTTCCCGATCATGGGGACCG
>JAWWAN010000051.1:0-12164 GCA_033721675.1 Rhodothermales bacterium
GCGGTACATGGCCAGCGTCTCGCCGTAGAACCTCTCGGCCTCGTCGAAGCGGCCCTGATCCTCACGCAGCACGGCGAGCAGGTTGAGCGTCTCGGCCACTTCGAGGTGGTCTGCGCCGAGGCCCTGACGTTGAAGCGTCAGCGCGGCGTGGTAGAGCGAGTCGGCGGCGGCGGTGTCGCCGAGGTCATGGCGCAGGCCGGCGAGGGTGCGGAGCGTGCGGGCGGCGTCCAGCCGGGCCGGTTCGCCGAGGGCTTGCTGGATCGCGAGGGCGTCGCCGAGGAGCGTTTCGGCGGCGGCGAAGTCGTCCTGTTCTTTGCGGAGGGCGCCGAGCAGGTGGAGGCTGCGGGCCCGGCCGGCGCGGGCCTCCGGCACGGCGTCCCACAGGGCCAGCGCCTCCCGCAGGCGTGCTTCGGCGTCGGCGAAGCGACCCGCGCGGTGGAGCACCACCGCGAGCGCGTGCAGCCCCTCGGCGCGTTCGGAGGACGAGGCCTGGTCCGGCGGGCGGAGCGCCAGGGCGGCTTCGAGCTGCGCCTGGGCCTCGCCGTAGAGGCCGAGCTTCTCGTAGACCTGGCCGATGGTTTCCAGCGCCTGTGCCAGCACCGCCGGCTGCGCTTGCAGCTCGCGGCGGACGCGCGCCGCGCCCCGGTCCAGCAGCTCGCGGGCGGTGACGGCCTCGCCGAGCGCCCGGTTCGGGTCGGCGGTCTCGAAGAGGCCGAGGAGAAAGTCGGTGACCTGCCGCGCCTTGGCCTGCTCCTGCTGGGCCCGGTCCCGCTCGCGGGCGATCTGGCGGGCCTGGAGCGTGGCCGTGACGGCGTACCCGACGAGCAGCAGCGCGATGGAGGCCGCCACGGAGAGCCCCCACCGGTGGCGGCGCACGAACTTGCGCGCCCGGTATGCCGCCGAGCCCCGCCGCGCCTCCACGGGCCGCCCATCGAGGAAGGCGCGCAGGTCGTCGGCGAGCGCCTCGACGGAGGCATACCGCTCTTCGGGCGCCTTGCGGAGAGCCTTCAGGACGATCGCGTCGAGGTCGCCGGCGAGAATCCGGCGGAGGGCGGGCTCGTCGGTGCTGCGGCTGGCCGAGACGCCTTCGGGCGTGATACGCAGGGTGGCCGTCCCCTGCCGCACCTCCTCGGTCTGCCCCACCACGAGGCTCGGGCGCGTCGGCTCCTCCTCGCAGACCGCCCGCTCGACCTCGTACGTCGAGCTGCCGGCGAGGCGGTAGGGGCGGTGGCCGGTGCAGAGGCGATAGAGCATCACCCCGAGCTGGTAGACGTCTGTGGCCGTCGTCACGCGCTCGCCCCGCACCTGCTCCGGCGCGGCGTACTCCGGCGTCATCCAGCGGCTGCCGGTCTGCGTCAGCGTGCTCTCGGCGTCGTCGTCGAGGAGCTTGGCGATGCCGAAGTCGAGCAGCTTGGGCACGCCCTCGGCCGTCACGAGGATGTTGGACGGCTTGAGATCCCGGTGGACGACGAGGTTGCGGTGGGCGTAGGCGACGGCGTCGAGCACGGTGAGCACCAGCCGCAGGCGGGCGTCGAGGCGCAGGCGGGCGGCGTCACAGTAGCGGTCGATGGGGCGCCCGTCCACGAATTCCATCACGAAGTAGGGCCGGCCGTCGTCCAGCACGCCGCCGTCGTAGAGGCGGGCGATGTGGGGGTGGTTGAGCGAGGCCAGGATCTGCCGCTCGGCCAGGAACCGCCGCACCTGCTCGCTCCCGTCGACGCCGCGCCGGATGAACTTGAGGGCGACCTCCTGCTCGAACTGGCCGTCGGCCCGGCCGGCGCGATAGACCACACTCATCCCGCCCCGCCCGACCTCCCCGAGCACGCGGTAGGGCCCGACGCGCTCGGGCACGGAGGGCGCCGAGCCGGCGAGGCGCGCGGCCAGCGGCACGAGGAACCCCCCGGCGAGCCCGTCGAAGAATCCGTCGGCGCCGTCGTGCGCGGCCAGGAGCGACGCCACTTCGTCGGCCAGCGCCGGGTCTCGCCCGGCGATCTCGTGCAGCAGCGCGCTGCGCCCGTCGGGGCTGCGCCGCAGGGCCTCCGCGAAGAGCGCTTCCACGTCCTGCCAGCGATCCATCGGCACGCCCGATCCGGTTCGGTGTGGGGTCAGGGACGGCCCGAGCCGTGCGGCGTGCGCGGGCTAGGCAGAGGCGTCCTGCTCGGCGCCCATCTCGCGGAAGAGCCACGCCCGCGCCATGGTCCAGCCGCGCTTGACTGTGGCGGGCGAGATGGAGAGCGCGGCGGCGGTCTCGTCGATGGTCATCTCGCCGAAGAACCGGCACTCGACGATCTGTGCGTAGCGCGTGTTGTTCGCTTCGAGGCGTTCGAGCGCCTCGTTGAGCGCGAGGAACCGGCCGGCCTCTTCTTCGGAGATCAGCATCCCTTCGTCGAGCGGCACGCGCTGGCGGTCTCCGCCGCGCTTCTGGCGGCGCTGCGCCTTGACCTTGTCGAGCAAGACATAGCGCATGGCCTTGGCCGCGATGCGCAGGAAGTGGACGCGGCTCTGGAAGTCGAGCGGGGCGCCGTCGGCCATGCGGATGTAGGCCTCGTGGACGAGCGCGGTGGTGTTGAGCGTGTCTTCGCCCTGCCACTGGAGGCGTTGCCGGTGGGCGATCTGGCGGAGCTGATCGTAGACCAGCTCGTGCAGCCGGTTGACGGCCTCGCGGTCTCCGCCGCGGGCCTTCTCCAGCAACCCGGTGACGTCGTCTGCCAGCGCTTTCAACTTCGTCGTCCGTGGATTCGATGCAATCATGGGATCCTCGCGATCACGCGTCCTGAATACGTCTTCGATTCATCATACGACATCTCACCATTTTCTGCATCGCGGCGGCACCAAGAATACAGCGGATGACCCGGCCGCCCCGGCGGCGTCGAACATAGAGAAAGGACCCCGCCTCCCGACCCAGACCGCCCGGTGCCATGACGCTCGACGCCCTCTACGCGCTCGCCGCGCGGCTGCCGTTCCCCCTCGACGACACCGCCGCCGCCAACGACGCCTTCCGGCGCTGGCAGACGCGCGTGACGACCGGCGAGGCGACGGATGCGCTGGCGGCCGACAAGCGCACGGTCGACCTCTGGTGCTACTGCTTCATCTATCGTTATTTCCTGCTCAAGCTGGCCACCCACCCCAACACGGTACCGCTCGACCACGCCGTCGCCTGCGCCTTCCGGGACGTCCAGCGCCACCTGCACGGGGTGCGCCGTCCGGACCGCTTCACCGCCTGGGTGGGCACGATCTGCCGCAACACCTTCGTCGACTACCTGCGGCGGCGGCGCGCCCTGCTCCCGCTCGACGCGCACGCCCTGCCCGCCCCCGAGGAGCCGCGCCCGATGCGCCGCCACGACGCCGCCCTGATCCGGGACGCCGTCTGCACGGCCATCGACCGCCTGCCGGGCTACCTGCAACCCGTGGCCCGCCTGCGCCTCCTCGAACAGCGCTCCTACGAGGCCATCAGCCGCGAGACGGGCCACCCGCCGCCGACGCTGCGGGCCTACGTCAACAAATCGCTGGGGCTGCTCCGCCGGGCTCCCCGCCTACGCCTGCTTCTCCACGAGCTGCAGAGCTGAACCCGCCTCTTCCAGCACCCGCTCGTAGACGAGCCGGAACCAGTACGTGTAGCGCCCCGGATGCGCCGCCACGTCCGCGCGCAGGGCCTCCGGGTGGATCCACCGCCAGTGCGCCACCTCGTCGCGATGCGGCGAGGGCGCGCCATCGTAGCGGCCCACGAAGACATGATCGTACTCGTGCTCGAAGAGCCCCCCGTCGAGCCGGGATCGGTAGACGAAGCCGAAGCGGTGGTCCAGCGCGCAGGCGATGCCCATCTCCTCCTGCAACCGCCGCTGCGCCGCCTCCGCGACGGGCTCGCCGGGCCGGGGATGGCTGCAACAGGTGTTGGACCAGAGCCCGCCGGAATGGTATTTGGCCGGATGCCGCTGCTGCAGCAGCAACTGCCCGTGCTCGTTGAACACAAACACAGAGAATGCGCGGTGCAGCTCCCCCTCGACGTGGGCGCGCAGCTTCTCCTGCACCCCCACCTCCTCGTCTCGCTCGTTGACGAGGACGACGTATTCGCTCATGATGTGCCAGTCTGAATGATCACGGACGCGCGAAGCGAGGGGTCCTTTCCTTACCCCGGAGGCGGGCGAAGGCTCCCGCCCCAGGCGCGCTGCTGCCCACCAGACCGTCTCGTTACGGGTGCCTGGTGGGCGTCCCTCTGCTTTCAATAACGGCTGTCTCGCCCGCCCGGCGCCCCGCCCGCTCCCGGTAAGTGCCTGGTTCTACTGGAGCTGTGCCGGATCGAACAACTTATCCACAGGCCCGGAACCGACCCTTGCAAAACGGCCTTCAAAGGCGTTAATTGCAGGCGACCCCGTCCCCATCCGGGCCGCCGCACCGCTCCTCTCGACGCGCACGCCCGCCCCTCCCATGTATCTGAGCAAGCTCGAACTGCACGGCTTCAAGAGTTTCGCCGCGCCGACCGCATTGCACTTCGACCCCGGCATCACGGCCATCGTCGGCCCCAACGGCTGTGGCAAGAGCAACATCGTCGATGCCGTGCGGTGGGTGATCGGGGAGCAGCGGGCGCGCATCCTGCGCTCGGAGAAGATGGAGAACGTCATCTTCAACGGCACCTCGAAGCGCCGCCCGCTCGGCCTGGCGGAAGTGCAGCTCACCATCGAGAACACGCGCGGGGTGCTGCCGACCGAGTACAGCGAAGTCACCCTCGGCCGCCGCCTCTATCGCTCCGGCGAATCCGAGTATTTGCTCAACGGCGTACCGTGCCGCCTCAAAGACATCGTCGACCTCTTCATGGACACCGGCATGGGCGCCGGCGCCTACTCGGTCATCGAGCTGAAGATGGTCGAGGAAATCCTCTCGGACAACGCGCAGGACCGCCGCCATCTCTTCGAAGAGGCCGCTGGCATCACCAAGTACAAGCTGCGGCGCGGGCAGGCCCTCCGCAAGCTGGACACCACGCAGGCGGATCTGACCCGCCTCCGGGACCTGACCGAAGAGATCGAGAAGCGCGTGCGCAGCCTCAAGCGCCAGGCCAGCCGGGCCGCGCGCCACCGGGACCTGGAGGAGCGCCTGCACCACCTCGAACTGACTCTCGCCCAGGCCGAGTACACCCGGCTGACCGAGCGCGCCCGCCAGCTCGACGCCGAGAAACAGCACTTCCACGACGAGCTGGAGGGCTACACGGCGCAGATGGCGGCAGACGAGGCGCGCCTCGAAGCGCTCCGCACCGCCCTCATCGCGCAGGAGCAGGATCTTTCGGAGCACCAGCAGCGGCTGGCCGCGCACGAGCAGGAAGTCCGCGCTCTGGAAGCCGACCTCCGCCTCGTGGAGCAACGGCTGGAAACCACCCGGCGGGACCGTGAACGCACGCTGCGCGAGGCGGAGGAGGCGACGCAGCAACGCGCGGGGTTGGAGAAACAGACCGCTGCCGTGGAGGAAGCCGAAGCCGAGGCCCTCCCGGCCCGCGACGCCGCCGAGCGGCTCCTCGAAGAGGCGGCCCACGCCCGCGACGCCGCCCGCCGCCGCGCGGAGGAGCATCGTGAAGCCCTCCACGACCTGCGCCACCGTGAACAGGCGGCCCAGGACCGCTACGCCGCCGACCTCCGCGCCCTGGACCGGCTCGCCAACCGGCTCGACCTTCTCACCCGCGAACGGGCCGCGCTCACCGAGCAGATCGCGGAGCACGAAGCCGGCCAGGCCACGCAGCGCGACGCGCGCGAAGCCGCCAGGGTCTGGCTGGAGGACGCGCGTGCGCGGCGTGACGCGGCCCGCGACGCCTTCGAGAAGACCGAGATGGAGCACGAGGGGGCCCGTACCCGGCTCGATGCTGCGATCGACGTGCTCCGCCGGCTCGAACGCCGCCACGATGCCGCCCTGGCCGAAGCCCAGGTGCTGGACAGCCTCGTGGCCTCGTTCGACGAGTTCTCCGACGCCGTGCAGTTCCTCGCCGCCTCGCCTGCCTGGGCTCCGCCGGAGGTCCGGACGGTGGCCGACGTGCTGACCTGCGCGCCGGAGCACCGGCTCGCCCTCGACGCCGCGCTCGGCGACCTCGGCGCGTGCCTCGTCGTCCGCTCCGAGGAAGACGCGTACCGGGCCGCCACGCTGTTGCGAGCCGAGCAGAAAGGCCAGGCGACCTTCCTTCTTCTCGACCGGCTGCGCGGCGATGACCGGCCGCCCCCCGGGGCGTCCGGCGGCACCCCGATGCAGGCTCTCGTCCAGGCTGAGGCCCCGCGCTTCGCGCCGCTGGTGCCGATGCTGCTGCGCGACTGTTACTTCGCGGAAACGCTGGAGGCCGCCCAGGCCCACGCGCAGCAGATGGATGCTCCCGCCCGCCATATCACGGCGGCGGGCGAGTGGGTGGATGCCCGCGGCCTCGTCCATGCCGGCGATGCCCGGGCCGAAACTTCCGCCACGGCCAGCCGCCTCGGGCGGCGGGAGCAGCTACGCGAGGCACGGGAGCACGTGGCCCGCCTCCAGGACGAACTGGACGCTGCTGCCACAGCGGTAGAAGCCGCGCGCGCCGCTCTGGACGCGCTCCCGCTGGATGCCCACCGGCACGCCGTGGCGGAGGCGGAGCAACAGCTTGCCGAGGCGGAGCGCCTCCACACCCGCCACCGCGTCGAGCAGGATGCGGCGGCGCGGCGGCAGGCCGAGCTCGCCGAGCGGCTCGCGGCGCTGGAGGCGGAAGCGGCGGACCGGCAGAAGGAGCGTGCTCCGCTGGAAGACGCTGCGGCCGACGCCGCCGCCGAGATCGAGGCGCTGCGTGCCGAGCGCGAGACCGCTGAGGATGCCTTCCAGCAGGCCGAGGCCGCGAGCCGCTCGGCGCAGGATCGCTTCGCTGAGGCCAACGTCGCGGCCGTCGAAGCGCGCAACCGGGTCGAGACGCTCCGCCGGGACCGCGAGCGCACCCGCCAGGACCTCGAAGCGCTGGCGCAGCGGGCCGAGACGCGCAGCGCCCGGCTGGGCTCGCTGGCAGACACCATCCGCGGCGCCGAGGAAGACCGGGCGGCGCTCGGCGAACGCCTGGAGGCCACGCGCGCGCAGCGAGGGGGGCTGGAAGACGCCGTCGCCCAGTCTCGCACCGCGCTCCTGCAGCAGCGCGCGGACGTCGACGTCGTCGAAGCGCGGCTGCGCAAGCTGCGGCAGGCCCGCGAGCAGAGCCTGCGCGAAGAGAACGTCCGGGCCGTGCGGCAGGCCGAGATCCAGACCCGCACGGAGGACCTACTCGCCAGCGTGCACGACGCGTTCGGCCGCGCGCTGCCCGACGAGCCCGTCCCGATGGAAGCGGACTTCGACGAGGCGGCCGCGCGCCAGGAGGTGCAGTCCCTCCGCCAGTCCATCAAGAACCTGGGCAGCGTCAACGCGCTCGCGCTCGACGAATACGAGGAAGAGAAGGAGCGGCTCGACTTCATGACGAGCCAGATGGACGACCTCGAGCGGGCCGAGGCCACGCTCCTCGAAACCATCGACGAGATCAACACCACCGCCGCCGCCCGCTTCGCCGAGACCTACGAGGCCATCCGCACCAGCTTCCGGATGCTCTTCACCGAGCTCTTCGGCCAGGAGGCCGCCGCCGACCTCGCGCTCGCCGATCCGGACGACCCGCTCGAATCCCCCATCGACATCGTCGCGCGGCCCCGGGGCAAGCGGCCGGTGGGCATCTCCCAGCTCTCCAGCGGCGAGAAGACGCTGACGGCCATCGCCCTCCTCTTCGCGATCTACCTCGTCAAGCCCAGCCCGTTCTGCCTCCTCGACGAGGTCGACGCCCCGCTCGACGACGCGAACGTGGACCGGTTCATGCGCTTGATCCGGCGCTTCGCCGAAGACACCCAGTTCATCCTCGTCACGCACAACAAGCGCACGATGGAGATGGCGGACCGGCTCTACGGCATCACGATGCAGGAGCAGGGGATCTCACGGCTCGTCGGGGTCCGCTTCGAAGACGCCCTGGAGATGGCCGGAGCGTGAATACGCGAGAGGAGACGCCGCCTCCGGCCCCATCCTCAGATATTGATGACGTAGTTCGTATCGAAAGTGCGTTATACTATTTAGGTGCGGGGTGTAGTGGCAGGCATTTCAGCAACTCCTTATCTTAAGACCCCCGCGCGCAGTACGACACTCCGCAGTAGTACCCTCTGCGCCCTCAATCGCGCTTCACAGCGTTCCACCCCTCTCGATGCAGATCAGACCCTATCTGCGCCCTTTCCTCATCGTGCTGGCCTATGCCGCCGCGTACGCCGTGCTGACGGCCGTGCCGGGCACCGCCGTATGGCGCCCGGCCGCGGGGCTGGACCTGGCGTGGCCCGTGCTCTTCGGGCTGGCCTACCTGCCGCTGGTGCCGCTGGCGACCCTCGCCGAGGGTCTGTACCACGGGATGCCGGCGGCCGCGCTGGCGCTCTCCACGGCGGCGGTGGCCGGGGTCTACGGCGCGGCGGCCTGGTGGCTCCGGTGGAGTCTGAACCGAGGGCCGCACCAGCCCGTCCGGTTCGTCGAGCAGGTGAGTCTCGTAGTGCTGGCCGCCTCGGCCGTGCTGGGCGCGGCCGACGCCGCCGTCGCCGGCCTGGCCGGGCTTCCTGACGCCGCCGACGCCGCCTTCGGCCCGTTGATGGCGGCGGCCTGGATGCGCCGAGCGGCCGGGATGCTGGCCGTAGCGCCGCTGGCCCTGCTGGCCCTCGGCCCGCACCGCTTCGCCGGGCTGGCGGAGATCCAGCGCGGTCTGGTGCTCTGGCCGTCGGGCACGGAATGGCGCGGGTTCGTGCTGGAGCTGGGCGCCGTCGGGCTGGCGCTGGCCGCCGCCGCCACCGGCGAGGCCCGCCTCTACGTGGGCCTGCTCCCGGTGCTGTGGACGGCGTGGCGCTACGGCGCCGCCCGCGCGGCCCTCGCGGTCGTGCTCACCGCCCTCGGCCTCGGCTTCGTGTTGCCCGGGCTGGGCGCGGCTGAAGGCTCCATCTTCCTCGTCGTGCTCGCCCTGACCGGCCTGTGGCTGGGCGCGCTGGCCGGGCAACGCCGGCAGGCGGTGGCGGCCCTCACGGCTGCCTACGAAGGCCTCGACGCTCGCCTGAGCACCCGGACGGCCGCGCTCGCCGAAGCCCGGCAGAACCTCGAAGGGCACCTTCGCGAGCGCGCCCGCATCGAGTCGTCCCTCCAGCGCTCGGTGGATCAACTGCGCGAGCGCAGCGATGCCCTGGCGACGGTCAACGAGAAGCTGCGCACCTCCGAAGAACAGCTGCGCGAGCTCAACGCGCGCAAAGACCGTTTCTTCTCGATCATCTCGCACGACGTCAAGAGCATGCTCGTCTCGGCCATCGGCTTCTCGAAGCTGCTCATCAGCGACGCCGAGACGCTGCCCCGCGACCTCGTCAAGGAGTTCGCCTCGCACGTCCACAGCTCCACGACCAACACCTACGACCTCCTCGAAAACCTCCTCACCTGGGCGCGCATGCAGACCGGGCGCATGCACTACCAGCGCGAATGGCACGGCGTGCACGAGCTCCTGCAGAACAACGTCGCCATGCTCCAGACGAATGCGGCCCGCAAAGGCATCGCGCTGGCCCGCGCCGACGACGCGAGCGAGGACGTGCAGGTCTATGCCGACCGCAACATGATCAACTCGGTCTTGCAGAACCTGATCACGAATGCGATCAAGTTCACCGAGCGCGGCGGCCGCGTAGAGGTGTCGGCGCGCACCCGGGGCGAGCAGGTCGAGATCGCCGTGGCGGATACGGGCGTCGGGATCCCCCCAGACATCGCCTCCTCTCTCTTCCGCATCGACACGCACCATTCGTCGCACGGCACCGAAGACGAAGAAGGCACCGGCCTCGGGCTCGTGCTCTGCCGCGAGATGGTGGAGAAGCACGAGGGGCGCATCTGGGTCGAGAGCCGCCCCGGCGAAGGCTCCACGTTCCGCTTCACGCTCCCCTGCGCCCACGCCGCGCACCGCGCGCCGGCCCAGATGGTGGCCTCCTAGGCGCAGCCCGGCCTCACGGCACCACGTACGCGTCCGCCTCGATCTCGACGAGCATGCGCGGGTCGATCAGCCGGGACACTTCGACCAGGCTCGTGGCCGGCCGAATCGTTGCGAAGACCTCGCCGTGCGCCCGGCCGATGGCCTCCCAGTGCGCGATGTCGACCACGTAGATGCGCGTCCGGACCACGTCGCTGAGGCGGGCGTCCGCGCGCTCCAGCGCCGCCGCGATGTTCGCCAGCGTCTGCCGCGCCTGCGCGTAGGGATCCCCGATGCCGACGAGCGCGCCGTCCGCGTCGGTGGCCGTCGTGCCCGAGACGTGGACGTGCGGGCCGACCCGGACGGCGCGGGCGTAGCCCACCAGCGGCTCCCACTTCGTGCCCGTGGTGATGCTGAGGCGTTCCATAGCGACCCCGTTGAGTTGGATGAGACGGGGCCAAGATAGCACCCGCCGGCGACGCCGGCACGCGCGCCGGGCGGGGGGCTGGGCGAGACGCTTCTAGTTCAGTTGCGCACGCGTACCGCGCTCGCGCGCAGGCGGCGGGCGTCCGCGTAGCAGACGGCGGCCCGGCCGATGTACCCGAGGCAGAGCGCCGCCATGATGCCCTGTTCCATCGCCGCGACGGGCCGCGCGACCTCAGCGCCGACGAGCACGGACAGCGCCTGCACCAGCCCCGGGGCGGTCCCCACGAACGCCACCAGCGCCAGCGCCGTCGCACCCATCACGACCGGGCGGCGCCATGCCGGGCGGCGCTGCGCCACCAGCCCCATCCCGAGGAAGCCCACGCCGAAGAAGGCCGGCACGAGGGCCGTCCACCGCTCCGGAAGAAAACCGACCAGCGCGTACGTGCCGGTACCGAGGATCGTGAGCAGGAGGCCGAGGAGAATCGTGTTCTTCGTCACAGGCGAGCGCAGGTCTGAGCGTGTGGTTCCGGAAGCGGTTCCGGCGGGCCGAGGGGGCGGTGGGCGTGCGGATCCTAAGATGCTCTTTTCCAGCCCCTTGTTCATGAAGATGTTGGGGATAGGATTTCAATTTTCGTAGACTGCGGAGCCCCTGCCTCCCTCCCCCGCGACCCATGGCCGAAGACACCATCGCCCGCCTCCTCATCCGCTGCCCGGACCGGCCCGGCATCGTCGCGGCGGTCTCCAGTTTCTTCTACAACCATGGCGCCAACATCACGGCGCTGGACCAGTACTCGACCGATCCGGAGGGGGGCGTCTTCTTCATGCGCGTCGAGTTTCAGACGCCGCACCTGGACCTCTCCCGGCCCGTGCTGGAGCGCACCTTCGACCAGGCCGTGGCCCGCCGCTACGAGATGGACTGGCGGCTGAGCTATGCCGCCGAGCGCCAGACGATGGCGCTGCTCGTCTCGAAGTACGACCATGCGCTGCTCGAGCTGCTCTGGCGCTGGCAGCGCGGCGACCTCCCCGCCGAGGTCACCATGGTCATCAGCAACCATCCGGACCTGCGGGAGGCCGTCGAGCGCTTCGGAGTGCCGTACCACCACGTGCCCGTCACCCGAGAGACCAAGCCCGAGGCCGAGGCCCGGGTGCTGGAGCTGCTCGACGGGCAGGCGGACGTGATCGTGCTGGCGCGCTACATGCAGATCCTCACCGACGGCTTCGTGGCCCGCTATCCGAACCGGATCATCAACATCCACCACTCCTTCCTGCCCGCCTTCGTCGGCGCCGCGCCGTACCGGCAGGCGTACGAGCGCGGCGTCAAGCTCATCGGGGCGACCGCGCACTACGTCACCGCCGAGCTGGACGAGGGGCCGATCATCGAACAGGACGTGATCCGCGTCTCGCACCGGGAGTCGGTAGAGACGCTCAAGGCGCTCGGGCAGCAGATCGAGCGCGACGTGCTGGCGCGGGCCGTGCGATGGCACCTCGAAGACCGCCTCATCGTCCACGGCAACAAGACGGTGGCGTTCGTGTGAGCGGGGCGTAACCTGCCGGCCCGGCCTCCGTCTGAGGGAAAGCGTGCCCGACCTCTCCTCTCATCACTTCCCCGAACCGATGCCTTCTTCCCACCGCTGGAGCACGGCCGCGACGGTGGTGCTGCTCGCCGCCGCCCTCGCCCTCCCGGCCGCCGCGCAACGCCACGACTACGACTACGACGCGGTCGAGACCCGGAGCTTCGACGTCCGCCCCGGCCAGCACCTCCACCTCGAATCCGACC
>JAWWAN010000052.1:0-12023 GCA_033721675.1 Rhodothermales bacterium
CCGCCTCCGCCGCCCCGTTCTGCCGATCTGACACCCCCTGCTCCGATGACGGACCTCGCCATCCTCGACCCGGCCGTCGGCTTCGTCGAGGACGACATCGACCCCACGCTCGACCTCTTCGACGCCATCGACCGCCTCAAGCACGAGAAGAACGCCGTGCTGCTGGCGCACTATTACCAGGAGCCGGACATCCAGGACGTGGCGGACTACATCGGCGACTCCCTCGGCCTGGCCCGCCGCGCTGCCGAGACGGACGCCGACGTGATCGTCTTCGCCGGGGTCCACTTCATGGCCGAGACGGCCAAGATTCTGAACCCGACCAAGAAAGTGCTGCTGCCGGATCTCAACGCCGGCTGCTCCCTCGCCGACTCGTGCCCGGCCGACGCGTTCGCCGCCTTCCGGGCCGCCCATCCGGACCACATCGTCGTCAGCTACATCAACTGCTCGGCGGCCGTCAAGGCGCTCAGCGACATCATCTGCACCTCGTCCAACGCCGAGCACCTCATCCGCCAGATCCCCGAGGATCAGCCCATCATCTTCGCGCCGGACCGCAACCTGGGGCGCTTCCTGATCCGCGAGACCGGCCGCGACATGCTGCTGTGGGACGGCGTGTGCATCGTCCACGAGACGTTCAGCGAGAAGAAGCTGCTCCGGCTCAAGGTGCAGCATCCCGAGGCGCTCGTCCTCGCCCACCCCGAGTGCGAGGAGGCCGTGCTGCGCCACGCCGACTTCATCGGCTCGACGTCCAACATCCGGCGCTACGCCCGCGAGAGCGACCACGGCGTGTTCATCGTGGCGACCGAGGAGGGGATATTGCACGCGATGCGGAAGGACTGCCCGGGCAAGACCTTCATCCCCGCGCCGCCCGAGAGCGGGTGCCAGTGCAGCCAGTGCCCCCACATGCGCCTCAACACGCTCGAAAAGCTGTACCTGTGCCTCAAGCACGAGCAGCCCGAGTTGGTGATGGACGAGGACCTGCGCGTGCGCGCCCTGGCGCCCATCGAGCGGATGCTGGCGATGAGCGCGGCGATCCGGTAGCGTCAGAAGCCGATCCGCAGCCCGGTCATCGGCTCGAAGCGGCGCTGGACGAGGAAGCGCTGCGCGTGGTCGTCGCCGGGGTCGATGCGCTCGTAGCTATAGCGGCTCCGCAGGAACAGCCACGCCGCGCCGAAGAGGCGGTAGTCCGTGCCGAAGACGAGGGCGCTGTGGTCGTCCATGTCGTTGAAGATCGTGAAGAACCCGCCGAGCCGCCCCCGGTCGATGCCGACCTCGAAGCGGAGCTGGTCGGCCCGCCGGAGGAACAGGCGCAGGTTCAGCTCGCTCAGCCGCTGGGTGCCGTTGTGGCGGCGGAACGAGTACCAGAACTCGAACCGGCGGTTGACGAGGACGCGCAGCTCGGTCCAGAGGTCGTTCCCGCCGCGCCCCGCGTCCAGCAGCGTCCCCACGAAGTCGGTGGCCTGGGGATCGCCGAGGTCGGAGCCGGAGTCCACGATGCGCGCCTGGCGGTTGTGGAGCGTGTAGAAGGGGCCGACGTAGCCGGGGATGAAGCCTTCGCCGTTGTAGAAGAGGCCGAGGCGGAGGCGGAAGCTGAGCACATCCGCGAACTCCTCGGCGCCGAGGTCCGCGCCGAACCCGATGCCGCGCCCCGCGTGGCGGTACCAGGCATAGCTGAGGTAGGGCGAGAACTCGAAGCCGCCGGCCGAGAACAGATCGAAGCGGGCA
Source organism: Rhodothermales bacterium (assembly GCA_033721675.1). GTDB lineage: Bacteria > Bacteroidota > Rhodothermia > Rhodothermales > JAWWAN01 > JAWWAN01. The sequence continues at coordinate 1,723 of JAWWAN010000052.1, forward strand.
TCGACGTTGTAGGCTTCCAGCCGGGGCGGGCCGTCCGGGAGGCGCGGCGCGAGGTCGGTTACGTAGGCGCCGCCGAACTGCAGGGTGCGCAGGGGCAGCCGGTCGGAGAAGAACAGCGGGCGCACGCCTACCCGGCCGCCCGCCACGCCGTCGAGCAAGACGTTGTCGGTGAAGCCGCCGACCTCCAGCTGCCGCCCGAAGTAGGCGGCTTCCGCGCCGACGGTGCGCTCGTCCCACGCGGTGGACGAGGAGAAGAAGTTGACCACGTGGCCCGTGCCCAGCCGCATCCGGTCTACGAGGCCCGCGCGGAGGTGGAGCGGGCCGCCCTGCGGCGGGTTGTAGCGGGCGAACGAGACGAGGCGGAGGAGGTCATACGATTCATCGAGATCCGGTCCGTATTCGCCGAGGACGCCGGCGCGGAGGGTGCCTTCGAGGTGGGCCGTGAGGGGGCGGGTGACGAGGTCGAGCCCGAGCGTGCCCGCCCCGCGCCACTGCGCGGCGATGAGGGAGAGCCCGCCGACCGCGTAGAACTGGCTCTCCCGGCGCCACCACTGGTCCTGGATCTGCTCGCGCGGGTCGTCGGCCGAGCCGAAAGGCACCGTCTGGGCGGCCGCCGGCACAGCGGCGAGGCCGAGGGCCATCAGTAGAACCAGACCGGCGGCGAAGCCACGCATACGGCTACCTTCGTGAGACGGGGGTGCAGCTAGAAGGCGCAGCGCGGCGGCGGGTTCCGGGGCGCTCCGGGCGCGCCCGTCAGGCCACCGTCCACGCCGCCGTCGTGTGTTCGAGCCGCTCGGGGGGGACGCGCGGCCCGAGGAGCGAGATCAGGTACCCGACGAGCAGCGTCACGCCGAGGCCGATGGCCGTCGACCAGATGAACGGCACCGGCTCGAAGCCGAGCCACGCGTAGAGCGGGGGCAGGCCGAGGTCGTTCTGCGTCACCATCAGCACCACGAGGGTGCCCACGATCGCGCCGGTGAAGGCACCGTGCCCGTTGGCGCGCCGCGTCAGCATGCCGAGCAGGAAGAGGCCCAGCAGCCCGCCGGCGAAGTACCCCATGAAGCTCAGGATCAGGTCGATCAGCGGCGCGCCCGTCCGCGCGGCGTAGATGCCGATGCCGATGCCGAGGATCCCCGCCGTGATCACCACGACCTTGGCGAACGTGAGCCGTCGCTGCTCCGAGACGTCCGGCTTGAAGCGGGCCAGGAAATCTACGGTGAGCGCGGCGGCGAGCGAGTTGAGGGCCGAGTCCAGGCTGGACATCGCGGCGGCGAAGACGGCCGCCACGAGCGCGCCGGTGAGGACGGGGGGCACCTGCGTGTTCACGAAGTGCGGCATCACCTGGTCCGCCGTCAGCCCCTCGGGCAGGAGGGCGGGATACTCCTGGTAGAACAGGAAGAGGAAGACCCCGAGGAGCAGCGACAGCGTCACCCCGATGACGCCGGCGGTGACGCCGAGCAGCAACGCCCGCTGCGCCTCGCGCGGCTCGCGGACCGTCATGTAGCGCTGCACGGGCTGCTGGTTCGTGCCGAAGAGGGAGAGCGCGAGCAGGCCGTAGCCGAAGATCGCCGTCAGCCAGCCCTTGCCGGCCATCGGGGCCTCGGTGTGCACGAGGTCGAGCTTGCCGAGCTGCGCGGCCTCGGCGAAGGCCGTGCCCCAGCCGCCGGGCGTCTCCACGACGACGACGGCGATGGAGGCGACGATGCCCACGCTCATGATGACGAACTGGATGACGTCCGTCCAGATGACGGCCGAGATGCCGCCCATCACGGTGTAGACGATCGCGATGATGCCGAAGAAGACGACGGCCTCCTCCACGCCGTCGAGGCCGGGGATCAGGTCGGTGGGGACGACGGCCGAGAAGAGGAGCGCCGCGCCGTAGAGCAGGCTGCCCGCCCGCAGCAGGACGGTCAGGCTGAAGAGCGACGAGCCGAGCAGGCGACTCTTGAGGTCGAAGCGGGCCTCCAGGTACTCGTACGCCGTCGTGAGGCCCTTGACCTTGTGGAAGAAGGGGATGAAGAGCACCGCCACGATCACGGCCGCCAGCACATCACCCAGCGAGTACTGGAGGTACCACAGGTCGTCCGTGTAGGCGTAGCCGGGCACGCCCAGGATGGACGCGGCGGAGAACGACGTGGCGATGATGGACAGGCCGGCCGCCCACCACTTCACGCTCCGGTTGCCGACGAAGTACGCCTCGGTGTCGGTCTGCCGGCGGTTCGCCCAGAACCCGATGGCGACGATGGCGGCGACGTAGAGCCCGAGGACGATCCAGTCTGCGAGGTGCATGGCGTGTGTGATGAACGACGTCGGTATCGTGGCTCCTGGCCTGCCCCCCCCGCGTGGCACGGCACCGATCTGCTCCGGCCGGCATCCCGCTTATTGGCCCGCTGCGCCGAATGGTTCGCGCCCCGCGCGCGTCGTAGCGAGATCGTCACCGGCGGCCAGGGCGCTCCGGCGTGCTCCGGCGCGCTCCCGCAGGTCCGGCGCCACTCGAAACCTTCGGCTCCTCCCTGCGGCGCGAAACACTACGGCGTGCCGGTCATTCGAGACGCAAGCTTCGTCCCCCGCCCGCTGCGCTCGCCGATGACCCGCCTGGACCGCTTGCCGCTCTTCCCGCTCGGGCTCGTGCTCTACCCGCGCGAGCGCCTCCCGCTGCACATCTTCGAGGAGCGCTACAAGGACCTCATCGGCGGGTGCCTCCGCACCAAGCAACCCTTCGGGCTCGTGTTCTCGGACGAGGGCAAGCTGGCCCGCGTCGGCTGCACCGCGCTCGTCACCGACGTCATGGAGACCTACCCGGACGGGCGCATGGACGTGCTCGTGCGCGGCCAGCAGCGCTTCAAGGTGCTCCGCGTCTACAACGACCTCGCCTACCTCACGGCCGACGTCACCGTCATCGAGGAGCCCGAGGAGGCGCTCAACCGCGACAAGCAGGAGCGCGTCATCACCCAGCACATGCGCCTGCTCGAACTGGCGGGCCGGACCGTGCGCCCGAGCCTCTACCAGAACGAGGTCGGGCTCTCCTACGTCATCGCCCCCAACGCCGGCCTCTCGTCTGAGCAGAAACAGGAAGTGCTCGAACTGCCGACCGAGAACGAACGGATCGACTACCTCATCGGGCACCTGGAGTCGCTCATCCCGCAGGTCGAGAAGATGGAGGACCTCCGCCGGCGCATCCAGTCCAACGGCCACTTCCGCGACTTCCCGCCGGAGGGGGAGGAGGAGTAACCGCCGTGCGCTCCGGCCCCCCGGCCGCTCCGGGTTCCCCTGGTTTTCTTCCGGACGCGCAGAGCACCGAACGACTGACCCGCTGAGCCATTATGCCCCGTATCGGCCCGTACGAACTCCACGCCATCGAGACCGGACGCTTCGCCCTGGACGGCGGCGCGATGTTCGGGATCGTCCCGAAGCCGCTCTGGGAGAAAAAGATCGCGGCCGATGCACGGAACCGCATCCCCCTCGCCATGCGCTGCCTGCTGCTCGAAGGGGACGGGCGCCTCGTGCTCATCGACAATGGGCTGGGCGACACGTACGACGCGCGGTTCGGCGAGATCTACGCCGTCGATACCGCGCACAGCGAGCTGCACCGCTCGCTGCACGCCGCCGGGGTCGAGGCCGGCGACGTCACCGACGTCATACTGACCCACCTGCACTTCGACCACTGCGGCGGTAGCACCACGCGCCGCGACGGGCGCCTCGCCCTCACCTTCCCGAACGCCACCCACTACGTGCAGAAGGACCACTGGGTGTGGGCGCGTTCGCCAAATGCGCGTGAAAAGGGGTCGTTCCTGGCCGAGAACCTGGATCCGCTCGCCGAGTCCGGCCGTCTCAAGTTGCTCGATGGCGACGGCGAGGTGTTGCCCGGCGTCCGGGTGATGACCGTGGACGGCCACACCGAGGCGCAGCAGCTCGTCAAGATCAGCGGCCCCGAAGGGACGCTCGTCTTCGCTGCCGACCTGCTGCCGACGACGGCGCACGTCCGCCTCCCCTGGGTGATGGCCTACGACGTCCGCCCGCTCGTGACGCTGCAGGAGAAGGCCGCCTTCCTGGCCGCCGCCATCGAAGAAGACTGGCAGGTGTTCTTCGAGCACGACCCGGCCGTCGCGGTGGCCGGCTTGCAAAAGACCGAGCGCGGGATTACTATTGCAGACCCACGCTCGCTCGCCTCGTTGTTCTGAGGAACGGCTTAGGTTTCCCCCCGCACCGGCCGATACGCACGAGACCGGCCGGCCGTACCCGCCCACGGTGCAGCGTGCTGCCATCCCCACCATCTCCCGCTCGTCGATGACGTCCAGCCAGGTCTTGCCGGAAGCGATGGTTCGCCCCGCGCCCGGTGCCTTTCGTATGCTCATCGTCATAGACGATGACGGCTGTGCCCGCCGGATCGAGCGTGCGCTCGACGGCACGAGCCCCGACCCCTCCCTGAACCACGTCCGGACCCTTGCCGCCGCCCGCAGCGCGCTCGCCGAGCGGCCCTGCGAGCTCGCGCTGGTCGCCCAGACCCTGCCCGACGGGCGGGGGCTCGACCTTCTCGGTACGCTTCGCGAGCAGGAGATCGACATCCCGTTCCTGCTGCTGACGGAGGCACCGGATCCCGAGACGGCCCTGGGTGCGCTCCGGGCGGGCGCCACGGAGTGCCTCTGCGTGGAGACGGCGCTGGACGCGCTCGCGGACCATGTGGAGGAGGTGCTACGGCGCCACGCGCGGGACCGCATGGTGCGTTGGAACCACCAGTTGCGGCTCTTCGAGGCCGTCGGGACGGCCATCGGCGGCGTCAAGCACGAGATCAACAACCCGCTCGCCATCATCTCCGGCAACGCCCAGCTGCTGCTCGAACTGGCCCGCGCGGTCGACCTCGACGACGAGCTCGTCAAGCCGATCTTCGACATCGAAGAGGCCAGCCGCCGGATCGCCGACTCCGTGGAGCAGTTGAGCAGCCTGCGTGCGCTGCTCGCCGGCCTGCCGTATGGCGGCGACGGAGTGGCCTGATTGACCCCCGCTCGGGCGCGCCGACGCTGGAACTTCGCCCTGGGGCTTTCATTGAACCCGTCTACCTCGCCCGGCCTGCAGGCCCCGCCTGCGCCCCTTCTGGCCCGTGCCGAGGGTTTCATTCGCCGCTCGCGCTCCTGACCCAGCACCTCCAGCCTATCGTCTGAACGCTACGACCCACGGTGTCCGGCGCGCGCTCGCCACTGCCCACCGGTACCTCCGTGTCCTTCGCCCGCCCTCGCCGGGTTGCGTGTCGTGAGTCGCTCGCGTGTAGTAGACAGCGACTCTTCGTTCAAACGTTGGAAGCGCGATGATTCGTCGGTTGGTCCGCCTGTTTCTGTTCGGGACGTTCCTGGTTCTCGGTGCCGCGCCGGTGCGTGCGCAGCAGGCCCAGGTGCGCACGCTCGACGTGCGCCCCGAGGGCGTGGTGGTCGAGATGGAGGCCGCCTGGCGGATGCCGCTGCGGGCCGCGCTCGACTCGGCCCAGGTGGACGTGTTCGGGGACCGGGCGGTGCTGGCCGCCTCGCGCGGGATGTTGACGCTCTCCGAGACCGTGTTCCTGCCCGCCCTCGCCGCACCCTCCGTGCGGGTGCTGGCTGCCGACTTCGACGAGGTGCCGCTGCCCGTGGGGGAGGCTCCGCCGCCGCTGCTCGATGCGCTCGCCGGCGACCCGGCGCGGGCGCTCGGGCTGGGCGTCGAGCGGAAGCGGCCCGCCGTCACGCTGGAGGGCCGGATGCTGCACTACGATCCCCAGCGGCAGGTGCTTCGTCGGTATCGCCGCCTTGTGGTGTCCGTCGAGTACGGCGCCGGCCGGGCCCGGCCCGGCCAGCCGATGCAGCCCTTCGCGTCGTTCTCCGCCAACGCGCACCTCGGCGTGGCGCAGAGCGTGCTGGCCGACGGGACGGTCTACAAGCTGGCGATCCAGGAGTCCGGCGTCTACCGCATCGACCGGGCGCTGCTGGCGAGCCTGCCCGGCTTCGAGGGGGATGCCCGCGCCATCGACCCGGCCACGATCCGGATCTACCACAACGGAGGGCGGCCCCTGCCCGCCCTCAACCGGGCGCCGCGCCCCGCCGACCTCGTCGAGAACCGCGTCTTCGTGCGGGGCGGTGGGGACGGCACCTTCGACGATGGGGATGTGCTCCTCTTCTATGCCGAGGGGCCGGGCGGATGGGAAGCCGTCCCGAAGACCGAACGCAACCGCCTCACCCAGCTTCCGGATACCCTCCGCGACGTGGACGGGCAGATTATCTACGAGTGGCAGCACGTCGTCCATCCGTTCGATACCGAGAGCTACGTGTTCGTCAAGATCGGGGGCGGCGCGAATGCGCAGGTCGGCCCCGGCGCCTATCCCGGCTTCGCCGATGCGGACGTCCAGACGCAGATCCAAGGGCTGTTCTACCGCGACTTCGACGACATTCTGTGGGGGCGGGAGGGTGGACAGAGCGGGCATACATTCGTGAGCACCCTCGTCCTCGGCGGCAGTGCCATGACGGTGCTCGACGGCGCCGTGCTGCCCGGCTTCACCGGCGGCGAGGTGACGATCCAGGCGCGCCCCGCCGTCCAGTCCAACCCGGCGGCGGCGGTGTCCTTCCGGTCCGGCGGCGCCGTACTTGCCACGGCGCGGCCCGGCACCGTCGGGACGGCCGGCGAAGACCCGATCGCGCTGCCCGAGGTCGTCACGTTCACCCACACGCCGTCCGGGCCGCTCGACCTGAGCATGAGCCTGGAGAATGTGGGCAGCAGCCCGCAGGCGGCGCTGGACTGGGTGCGCGTCTTCTACCCCCGGGCGCTGCGCGCCGAAGGGGGCGTGCTGGCGTTCCACACCCCGGTGAGCCGCACGGGCCGCTTCGAGTTCGTCCTGGACGGCTTCGCGAGCGAGCCGCAGGTGTGGGACGTCACGGACCCGGCGGACATCCGCCGCCTCGGCACCCGGGCGGACGGGGGGCGGTACCGCGTGCAGGTGGAGGCCACGGACCGGGCGCAGCCGCGCCGCCTCGTCGCGTTCACCGAGGCGGCGGCCCGCAGCCTCGCGCCCGAGGCCGCGTGCCCCGGCGGGTGCCGCGTGACGCCGCAGAACCTGCACGGCATCCAGAGCTTCCCCCAGTTCGTCATCGTCACGCCCGCGGCGTTCCGGCCCCAGGCCGAGGCGCTCGCCGAGCGCCGCCGCGCCGACGGGCTGGGCGTCGAGGTCGTGGACGTCGAGCAGATCTACAACGAGTTCGGCGGAGGCCAGCTTGACCCCCGGGCCCTCCGCGACTATTTCAGGTTCCTCTACGACCGCACCGACGACGAGGGCCGCATGCTGCGCTACGTCCTCCTCTTCGGGGACGGCCACTACGACTACCGCAACATCGGCGGCGCGAGCCTGACGAACTGGATCCCGCCCTTCGAGACCGAAGAATCGCTGGACCCCGAGCGCTCCTACACGAGCGACGACTACTTCGGGCTGCTCGACGACGACGAAGGCCGCTGGTACTATACCCGCCGCACCTGGACCGGCTCGAACCAGCGCTTCAACGAGCGCGTGGACCTGGGCATCGGCCGCTTCACCGTCCAGACCGAAGCCGAGGCCGCCGCCGTCCTGGACAAGATCCAGCGCTACGAGAGCCCGGCGACTTACGAGGCGTGGCGCACGCGCTACCTGTTCCTCGCCGACGACGCGCTCAACGGGCAGGCCGCCCAGGAGAACGACGCCGACCTCCACGTCCAGAACACGGACGTCGTGGCCCAGGTCGTCGAGGACGTCGCGCCCGAGATCAACCAGAAGAAAGTCTATGCGATCTCGTACCAGCGCGAGTTTCGGGACATCTGGCGGATTCCGGGTGCGCGGCAGGATCTGCTGACGGCCCTCCGCGAGGGCGTCCTCGTCTTCAACTACAGCGGCCACGGGGGCGAGGACGCCCTCGCGCAGGAAGAGCTCTTCACCCTCGAAGACGCCCAGGCCCTCCAGAACCGGGACCGCCTGCCCGTCTTCATCACCGCCACCTGCTCCTTCGGCCGGTGGGACCTGGGCAACGAACAGAGCGGTGCCGAGGCGCTGCTGACCAACCCGGACGGCGGCGCCGTGGCGATGATGACGACGGTCCGCACCGTCTTCACCACGTCCGGCACCTCGTCGCTCAACGTCGGTCTCAACATCGAGCTCAACCGGCAGCTCTTCGAGCGCGAGGCGAACGGGCTGCCGCGCCGCCTGGGCGACGTGCTGCGGGATACCAAGAACACGCGGGTGGGCTACGAGGGCAACAACCGCAAGTTCAACCTCCTCGGCGACCCCACGATGCGCCTGGGCCTGCCCGCGTACGAGGCCGCCGTCACCGGCGTCAACGGGGTGCCCGTCGCCGAGCAGACCGCTCCGATCCGCGCGCTCGACCGCGTCACCATCGCCGGCGAGATCCGCACCCCGGACGGCCAGGTGGTGCCGGACTTCGACGGGCCGGTCGAGCTGACCGTCTTCGACGCGCAGCGGCGGGTGGCGCTGCCCGTGCGCGTCTACATGCGGGATCCCTACTACGTGGTGCGCGAGGATCTGCTGTGGCGCGGCACCGTGCAGGCCGAGGGCGGCCGCTTCGCCGCGACGTTCGTGGTGCCCAAAGACATCAGCTACAGCAACGAGCCGGGCCGCATCGCGGTCTACGCGGCGGGGCAGCAGACCCACGCCGCCGGCTTCACCGAGAACGTGGTCGTGGGCGGCACGGCGGACAACCCGGCGCCGGACGCGCAGGGGCCGCGCGTGGCGCTCTTCATGAACGACGAGACGTTCGTCAGCGGCGGCCTCGTCCCGCCCCGCCCCGAGCTGATCGTGCGCCTGGAGGACGAGAGCGGCATCAACACGGTCGGCGCCGGCGTCGGCCACGAGCTGCTGCTCGTGCTCGACGGCGACGAGCAGAACGCCCTCGACATCGGCGACCTCTACCAGGCCGAGGAGAACTCCTTCCAGAAGGGCTCCATCCGGTTCGAGTTCGAGCAGGAGCTGGCGCCCGGCCCGCATACGGTCTCCGTCCGCGCCTGGGACGTGTTCAACAACTCGACCACGGCCGCGCTCGACTTCGTCGTGACCGACGGCGAGGCGCTCGTCCTGCGCAACGTCTTCAACTACCCGAACCCGACGACGGGGCCGACGCGCTTCGTCTTCGAGCACAACCAGCCCGTGGGCACCCTCGCCTCGGTGCGCGTGCGCGTCTACACGCTCAGCGGCCGGGCCGTGCGCACCCTCGAGCTGGACGACGTGCCCCTGACGGCCGGCCCCATGCCCGTCGCCTTCGACGGCCGGGACGACGACTTCGACGTGCTCGCGCCCGGGATCTACCTCTACAAGGTGCGCGTCGAGGTCGACGGCGCCGACGGCGAGCGGCAGGTCTCGGAGCACATCGAGAAGCTGGCCGTGATCCGCTAGGCCCCATCGCCCCGGAAAAACGAACCGAAACTCAATGAAAATAAGCTACTGATTCGGGTAGGCACGCCCTATCTTTCTCTACTCGCCTGAACAACCTCCGGGACCATGAACCGCGACGTCATGAACTTCACGATGCCTTCCACGCGGCCGCTGCTGGTGGCGCTGCTCCTGCTGACGGCCCTCGGCCTGGGCACCGCCCAGCGGGCCCAGGCCCAGATCGGCGGGGCCGCCGTCGTCTTTTTGATGATCGAGCCCGACAGCCGCGCCGCCGGCATGGGCAACACCGGCGTCGCCATCGCCGACAACGCGAACGCCATCTTCTGGAACCCGGCCGGCCTCGCCAGCCAGACCGGGACGGAGGCCGCGCTGACCCACTCGAACTGGCTGCCCGAGTTCAACGCGGGCCTCTTCTACGAGTACCTCGTGGCCAAGCACCACGTGCCCGGATGGGGCACCTTCGGCGCCCACGTCACCTACCTGTTCCTCGGCGAGCACGAGTACCGGGATGCCCAGAACAACCCGCTCGGCGAGTTCCGCAGCTACGACGTCGCCCTCGGCGCCAGCTACGGCTTCAACGTCACCGAGCGCTTCGCCCTCGGCACCGGCCTCCGCCTCATCTACTCCAACCTCGCGAACGTCAAGGTGGGCGCGCAGGACACGAACCCCGGCGTCTCGGCCGGCTTCGACCTCGCCGGCCTCTACCGCACCGCGCCCTTCCAGCTCGGCAACGTCGCCACCGAGTGGAGCCTGGGCTTCAACCTCGCCAACATGGGGCCGAAGATCCAGTACTCGGACAGCGAGCAGAGCGACCCGATCCCGACGAACCTGCGCTTCGGGCAGGCCCTCCAGTTCGACTTCGACGAGTTCAACCAGCTCCGCATCGCCACCGACTTCAACAAGATGCTCATCCGCA
>JAWWAN010000053.1:0-11990 GCA_033721675.1 Rhodothermales bacterium
AGGCGCTCGCCGGAAGCTGCCGCTTCAGCGACTGCACGCACCGCCATGAGCCTGGCTGCGCCGTGCGCGCGGCAGTAGCCGCCGGCCGTCTCGACGCCGCCCACTACCGCAGCTTCCTCAAGCTGCAGGACGAGCTGGCCTACCTGGCGCGCCGCCAGGACGAAGCCGGCCGCCTCGAAGAAAAGCGACGCGGCAAGGAAGGCGCTCGGATGGCGCGTGAGGTCGAGCGCTACCACCCGAAGCGCCGGGGCCGCTGAGTACGGGCTCGCTTTCAGCCGACGGGAGCGAAGTCGTAGTCCATGACGTCGCAGAGGGGGCGGTAGCCGATCTGCTGGTAGATGCTGTTCGAGGTCGGGTTGGCGAGGTCGGTATAGAGGAAGCAGAAGGCGAGTCCGCCGTCGAGCAGGTGCTGGCTGAGGGCGGCCACGCAGGCGGTCGCGTAGCCGCGCCGCCGGAAGGCGGGCGGCGTGTAGACGTAGCCGACGCGGGCGCCGTTCGGCGTCCGCCCGGTCCAGCCCGCCATCGTCACCGGCTCGCCATCCTCCCAGAAATACAGGGCCTGCCGGCCGATGAGCTTCGCGGCGAGGGCGTGCGCGTCCCCGCTGTGCACGCCGGCTTCGGCCTCGAAGGCGGCGAGCCACGCTGCGGCGAGGTCTTGGTCGGCGGGCTGCGCGCGGCGCAGGGCACCGGGCGGTGGCGGAACGGGCGGCAGCACCGCGTCGAGCTGGTAGATGCGCTGCCGCGCGCCGGGCGTGCCGCGGGCGCCGGTGCGCTGCTCCCACAGCGCAGCGAAGGTGCGCACCTCGGGCTCCGGCCCCAGCACCGCAGGGAGGGCCTCGTAGACGGCGCCGACGTCGTCGGCGAGCGCCGGCAGGGCACCGAGCGGCATGCGCGTCAGGCCCAGCTTGTAAGGCGGCGTCCGGAACGCGCAGCCGGCGACGGCCCCGTCCGCCTCGACCGTCGCCCAGTAGATCGGAGAGGCATAGCCGCCGGCCGAGCCTGCGAGCTCGCGCGCGAGGCCGAGCACGAGGTTGTGCTCGGCCTCGGCCCGCATCAGCCAGGCTTCGGCCCGCTCGAGGAAGGCAGCGGCGTCGGGGTGGCGTCGGACGTGGAAAGCCATCGTCTACTCGACGGTGAAGGGCACGCGGAACGCGGTGCGGTCCCACTGGAGCACGAGCGCCCCGCCCTCGGCCGTGTCTTCGACGCCGATGGTGAAGGCCTCGACGGGCTCGGTCAGGTCCTGGATCTGCATCGGGACGCGCCCGAGGTCCTGCTCCTGGTTATAGGTGGTGCCGCCCTGGCCAGTCTGCCGGTTGACGATGAGCGTGCCGCCGCCGGCCTCGGGGATGGTGTAGAGCGTGTACTCGCCGGGCGGCACGGCGAGGCCGCCGAGGGTGAGGGCGCGGTCTGTGGTGAAGTGGGTGGCGCGGTTGGCGCCCGTCCGCCAGACCTCGCCGAAGGGCACGAGCGCGCCGAAGATCTCGCGGCCCCGCTTCATCGGAACGCCGTAATCGACGGTGAGGGTGGCGCCGTCGACGGTGGCGCGGGCCTCGCCCCGGCCGGAGAGCGCGCCGAAGCTCCGCCCGGCGGCATCCGCCGCGGCGAAGCGCGCTTCGAGCGCGTCGAGATCGACGGCCGGCACGCGCGTGACGACGAGCTTGCGCGTGGTCTGCCCGGCGTCGAGCCGGAGGAGCCGCCCGGTCTCATCGACGCGGACGCCCATCGTCCCGCGGAAGGGATGCTGGATCGTCATCGAGTCGGGCGCGAGGCGGCGGACGACGAACGGCATCGTGCCGCGCCCGGTGAACAGGTGGACGGTGGCGCTGTCTGCGCCGGAGGCGTAGACCTGCCGCAGCACGGCCTCGAAGGGCCAGTGGATCATGTCGAGGAAGGGCGCCACGGCCCCGTCGGCCGCGATGCGGCGCGTCTCGCCGTCGCCTTCGAGCACGAGGCTATCCCCCTCCACGGTGGCGCGGTCGCGGCGGGCGGGGCGGCCCGTGCTGTCGTAGACGGTGCCCTCGAACGTGCGGAGGCCGTCCTCCAGCGTCGCGTCGAGCGCGTAGGTGCGGCGCGTGGTGCGCGGCGTGCGGAGCACGACGTCCGCCTCGATCCGGCCGGACGGCGCATACATGAACTGCTCGACGGCGAGCGTGTCGTCGCCGAGGAGGGTGACGAAGGCGGCCCCGGTGGGCTCGTCGGCATCGGCCTCGCCGGGCGCCTCGCAGGCGCCGAGGGCGAGCACGAGGACGACGGCGAGGGGCAGGGCGTCGGATATACGCATGGCATCAGCGCGTAGGTGGTGGGATCGGCAGCAGTATAGCCATTCTCGCCGTGGGTGTCACGCGCGTCGCGGCCCGTTGGAGGATGTCGTAACAACTGGGCGCGGCGGCAAACAATCGGCGGGGCGGGGCTATTTATGCCCGGCATGCCCCTCTCACCCGAGCCCGCCGTGCGATGGCTGATCGTATCTGGCACCTGACCGTGGGCGAGGCGCCCCTCGTGGCCGCCGCCGTCCACAGCGGCCACGGCGTCCGCGCCGACGTGGCCGCGCGCCTGGCGCTCACCGAGGCCGAGCGCCTCCGCGAGGAGGATCCGTTCACGGACCGCTTCGCGCACGTCGCCGAGACGCGCCTCGTCGGGCTGCGCTCGCGCTTCGAGGTGGACCTGAACCGCCCGCGCGACGGCGCCGTCTACCGGTGCCCTGAGGACGCCTGGGGGCTGGACGTCTGGACCGACCCGCCGCCGCCCGACGCCCTCGTCCGCCGCTCCCTCGCCGAGTACGATGCGTTCTACGCCGAGGCCTACCGCGTGCTGAAAGACCTGGAGGCCCGCCACGGCCGGTTCGTCGTCTTCGACCTCCACAGCTACAACCACCGCCGGGGCGGCCCGGACGCGCCGCCGGACGACCCGGCGGCCAACCCCGAGGTCAACCTCGGCACCGGCACCATGGACCGCGCTCGCTGGGCGCCCGTCGTGGACCGCTTCCTCGCCGACCTCCGCGCCGCCGACTACCGGGGCCGCCGGCTGGACGTCCGCGAGAACGTGCGCTTCCGGGGCGGGCACTTCCCGCGGTGGATCCACGAGACCTTCCCCGAGACGGGCTGCGCGCTCGCCATCGAGGTGAAGAAGTTCTTCATGGACGAGTGGACCGGCGAGCCGGACCCCGAGGAGCTCGAAGCCGTGCAGCAGGCCCTCGCCGCCACCGTGCCCGGCGTGCTGGCGGCCCTCGAGGCAATGCCGGCCGAAGGCCCGTTGCACGCGACCTGACGGAGCCAGGACACGCGGCCCGCACCACCCTGCCCCCATCCACCCCTCCACCCTCGCTGTGGACGCTATCGACCAGACGTTCATCCGCACGCTCTGCGAGGCGGTGCAGGCGGGCGAGGCGGTGCGGCGCACGCTGCCCACCTGGGGGCGCCTTTACCTCGACCCCGAGCGGCCCTTCCTGTGCATCTACCGGCGCCCGCCGGCCCACCGCGACCCGGCCACGGGCCGCCTCGTCACGTCCCAGGCGGCCTACCTGCTCGCCCCCGGCGACGCCCCGTTCCACGCCGGGCTGGCGGCGCTCCTCGAAGCCCTCAGCGGGACGATGACCGACCGCTACGGCGCCTTCTGCCTCGCCGAGCTGTGGAGCACGGCAGACCAGGGCGAGGCCGAAGAGGCGGACCCGGCGACGCTCCGCCCCACGTTCCGCCTGCTCGCCTCCGAGGCCCAGACGCCCCACCCGGCCGTGAAGCAGCTCGCCACCGGCCTCCAGCGCATCACGATCCACGAGCAGATCGCCGACGTCGCCGTGGAGTGCGCCGATGCGCCGGCACCGCCGGGCCTGAAGCCCCTCCTCACCCCCGCCCTCGGCGACGCCTGCCTGCGCATCGGCCTCGAGGTCGAGCCGTTCTACCGCAAAGCCGGCACCGGCGCGGTCTTCCCTTTTCTCTTCGACCACCTCCGGCGGCAGCTCGACGAAGCCCTCCGCCGCGCGTTCTTCGCCTTCACCCGCGCCGGCACCGCCCTGGAGCCGCCCCACTTCCTCGCGATGGGACGCTCCAGCCTCGACCGGGCCACGAAAGCGGTGGACCAGGCGCTGGCGAAGATCGACGCGTCGTTCGACTTCCTGCTGCTGACCACGCCCGTCAACAGCGGCGAGGCGTGGCAGGCGTTCAAGGCCAGCGGCTTCGAGGACGCGCCCGCCTTTCGGTACCGCCCGCTCCCCGTCGACCCCGAGCTGCTCAAGCGCGACCTCTTCGACGTCCCCGTCGAGCGCGTGGACGACCCCGTCCTCGGCTGGATCTTCCGCGAGAAACAGGAGGAGCTGGACCGCCGCATCACGATGCTGCGGGACCGGGGCACGCGGCAGTTCTTCTTCGGCAGCCTCCAGCTCTTCGGCGAAGTCGAGCCGGACCTCCTGCACCTCGCCCACGAGATCCTGGAGCACCTGCCCGTGCGCGACGAAGACTACGACGCCGCCGGCTACTTCACCGCCGAGGAGTTCGCCGACGTGGCCGTCCAGGAGTTCGACCGCTACCGCGAGGCCTGCCCCCTCTTCCCCGACGCCCCGCAGATCCGCGACGACGTGCCGGCGGGCCTGATGGTCTCCTCCGGCCAGCTGCTCATCGGCGCCGGGACGACGATCCCGGCGGCGCGCGTGAATGCCCTGCTCCAGCACGAGGTGGGCACGCACATGGTCACCTACTACAACGGCCACGCGCAGCCCCTGCGGCTGCTCTGCACCGGCCTCGCCGGCTACGACGCGCTCCAGGAGGGGCTGGCCGTGCTCGCCGAATACCTCGTGGACGGCCTGACGGTGGCCCGCTTCCGGGTGCTGGCGGCGCGCGTGGTGGCCGCCCACGGCCTCGTCGAGGGCGCCTCCTTCACCGACGTCTTCCGAATGCTCTGCGACGACCACGCCTTCGACCCCCGCGTGGCCTATACCGTAGCGATGCGCACCTTCCGGGGCGGCGGCCTCATCAAAGACGTGATCTACCTGCGCGGCCTCAAGGAGCTGACCGACTTTCTGCGCGAGGGCGGCGCGCTCGGCCCGCTGTACGTGGGCAAGATCGCGCTGCACCACCGGCCCTTCGTCGAGGAGCTGGCGCAGCGCGGCATCCTGCGGGCGCCGGTCCTCCGGCCCCACTGCTTCGCCCACGAGGCCGCGCCCACCCAGCTCGAACGCCTCCGCAACGCCCTTACCTTGATCGACTTCTTCAGCGCACCCAAGGAGACCTGACCCCCGTGCCCGCCCCCCCTCCTCGATCCTCCCGAGCGGACGCCCGGAAGGCTGAAGCCGAGGGATGACACCCGTTTGATCGGGAGGACGCCCGTCTGACCGGGATGACGACGGGCGTGGGCGATGCTCCTTCCTCCACCTTCCTCAACCACCAGCCTGCCCATGAACATCGGCTTTTTCATCAACGACGTGGCGACGGAACGCCCGCGCTACGCCACCACCTGCCTCGCCAAGGCCGCCACCGACCTCGGCCACACGGCCTGGTACATCGGCGTCGAAGACTTCGCCTGCGACCCGGACGACCTCGTCCGCGCGCGGGCCCGCGGCGTGCCCGGCCGCACGTACAAATCGACCGAGTCGTACCTGGCGGCGTTGCAGGGCGAGAAGGCCGAGTGCGAGCGCATCACCGTGGCCGACCTCGACGTGCTGATGCTGCGCAGCAACCCCGCCGACGAGACGAACGGGCGGGGCTGGGGGCAGTCCGTGGGCGTCATCTTCGGGCAGCTCGCCCAGCAGCAGGGCGTGCTCGTGCTCAACGACCCCCACAGCCTCGCCAACGCCCTCAACAAGCTCTACTTCCAGCTCTTCCCCGAGGCCGTCCGCCCGCGCACGCTCATCACCCGAGACCGCGACGAGATCCGCGCCTTCGTCGAGGAGCAGGACGGCAAGGCGGTGCTGAAGCCGCTCCAGGGCTCCGGCGGGCAGGGCGTCTTCCTCGTCCATCCGGACGAGATGGCGAACCTCAACCAGATCATCGAGGCCATCAGCCGCGACGGCTACGTGGTGGCGCAGGAGTACCTGCCTGCTGCCGCCGAGGGGGACGTGCGCCTGTTCCTGATGAACGGGGAACCCCTCCGCTGCGAGGGCAAGTATGCCGCCTTCCGCCGCCGCAATACGGGCGGTGACCTGCGGAGCAACATCCACGCCGGCGGCACCGCCGAGCCCGCCGAGATCGACGAGGCGATCCTGGAGATCGCCGCGATGGTGCGGCCCAAGCTCATCCAGGACGGCATGTTCCTCGTCGGGCTCGACATCGCGGGCGACAAGTTGATGGAGGTCAACGTCTTCAGCCCGGGCGGCCTGTGGAGCATGGAGGAGTTCGAAGGCGTGCCCTTCGCGCGGACCGTCATCGAAGCGCTCGAAGAGAAAGTCGCCATCCGGCAGCGGTACGGCAGCGCCTTCGTCAACCGGCAGCTGGCCACGATGTGAGCGCACGCCGCCGGCCCGTGCCTTGCCCCGGACGGCCTCGCGTGCTACTTTGGGGCCGATGCTCCAGCGCGGCCCTCCTGGCGGTACGGCTCTCGACCCGGCGTATGAAGCTCGTGCTTACTCTCCTCGTGCGCGACGAGGCGGACCTCCTCGCGGAGAACCTGGCCCATCACTTCGACGCCGGCGTCGACTTCGTCGTCGCCACGGACAACGGCTCGCGCGACGGCACGGCGGAGATCCTGCGGGCCTACGAACGGGCGGGCCGGCTCGAGTACCACTACCAGCCGCCGGCGGACTTCGCGCAGCACGCCTGGGTGACCCGCATGGCCCGCCGCGCCGCCGCCGTCCACGGCGCCGACTGGGTCATCAACGGCGACGCCGACGAGTTCTTCGTCCCCGCGAGCGGCACCCTCAAAGACGTCCTGCGTCGCCTCCCGGCCGGCGTGGACGTGGTGCTGGTGCCGCGCCGCAACTTCGTACCGTGCGAGCGGCCGCGCCGCCGGCCGCCGCCCGTCGAGATGGTCTACCACGCCCCCGGCTTCATCGCGCCGAAGGCCGTGCATCGCGGCGTGCCGGACGTCACGGTATGGCAGGGCAACCACGGCGCCGAGAGCCCCCGGCTGCGTCTGCCCGCACGGCCGTGCCCCGGGATCATTGCTTACCACTACCCGATCCGGTCTCTGGCGCAGTTCGAGACCAAGGTCTGGAATGGGGGCTCGGGGTACGACCTCAACGACACCCTCCACCCCGAACTCGGCCATCACAAGCGCCGCTGGTATCGCCTGCTCCTCGCCGGGGCGTTGCCCGAGGAGTACGCGCGCCTGTTCATGAGCCGGGATCAGCTCTGCGCCGCGCTGGATGCGGGGACCCTCCAGAAGGATCTGACGCTCCGCACGCGTCTGCTGCACCTCGGCCCGGCGGCCGTCCTGAACGGGCAGTAAGGCGCCGCCCGCAGACCGGCGCACCGGCGCGGTCAGGGTACGAACAGCAGGGGCCGGGTCAGCACCGTGGGCCCGGCCTGCACGCGCACCATATACAGGCCGGGGGGAAGCCCGCGGCGAGGCACGTCCACGCGGTGCGTGCCTGCCGGCAGCACGCCCTCGTGCAGCACGGCTCGGCGGCGGCCGAGGAGGTCGAGCAGGTCGATGTGAGCCGCCTGCGCCGCCGGAAGCGATACGGCTATCCGGGCGGCCTGGGCGGCGGGGTTCGGGAAGACGTCCAGCGTGAAGGCAGGCGCCGGGGCGTCCGGCTCCTCGTCGGCGAGGACGTCGAGGTGGATCGCCCAGATCCGCTGGCCGCCGTACTCCAGGACGTAGATCTCATCCCCGGCGATCACGGCGTCGATGGGCTGGTCGAAGCCGCGGACGAGGCGCGTGGCGGTGGTCTCGTAGCCGTCGTCGGTGCGGCGGAGCGCGAGGTGGAGCAGGTCCTCGCCCTCGTCGCCGAAGGGTGCGAGCAGTTCGCTCTCGTCGGCGCCGGTCCAGCTCAGCACGAAGGCACCGCCCGCATAGTCGCCCGGCAGGCGTCCTTCGGTGTCGAAGACGAGGCCGAGGGGCGAGCGGTGCGGGGTGAACGTCCGCAGGACCACGCCCTCGTCCGAGAGGTCGTAGATCAGGCCGTCGTGGGGGTCCCGGTACCGGTCGGCGTCCGGGCCCCGGTTGGGGATGGGCGGCGTGAACGTGAGGCCGTCCGGCCTCACGGGGAAGTCCGGATCGTCGTAGAAGAAGCCGTTCTGCGCGGCGGGGGCGGCGGGGTTGAGGAGGCGGTCGAGTTCGGGGTCGTAGCCGGCGACCTGCATCGGCGTGAGGTGGCCGCCCATCGTCCAGGGGAAGCCGTAATGGTGGCCTTCGCGGAGCCAGTTCAGCTCGTCCGGGTCGTCGCGGTCGCCGGCGTTGTCGGTGCCGAAGAGGTGGCCGTCCGGGCCGAAGGCGAGGTCGAAGCTGTTGCGCGTGCCGTCGGCGAAGAGGATGCCGGCGTCTCGGAGGGCGGCGGCGTCGTTGGGCAGCAGCAGGCCGTCGGCGTCGGCGGGGATGCGCAGGATGGCGGACGTCAGCGGCACCTCGCGCGTGCCGGGGAAGCGGCCGTCGTGGTCCTGCACCTCGCCGTGGTCCGTACGCGAGCCGCTGTTGAGGTAGAGGGTCGCGCCGTCCGGGCTGACGGCGACGGCGTTGAAGCTATGGTCGAAGGGCGTGTTGCTGCGCGGGTAGGGCGCGGTGCGCGCCACCACAGACCAGGTGTGGCCGCCCGCGCCGTCGGGCCGCCCACGTACGACGGTGGCGACGGTCGTGCCGGCCTCCTCCTGCCGTTCGTTGCCGACGAGGTAGAGCGTGCCTTCCGGGCCCAGGGCGAGCCCCAGGACCTGCCCGGCGGCGCCGTGGTCCGCCGCCGTGTAGGCGAGCACCTCCCGCCCCGGGGCGTAGAGCGGATCGATGCGGTAGAGGTCGCCCGAGGTGGTCAGGTAGTAGAGGGCGTCCGTCGTCGGGTCGTGCGCGAGGCGCACCGGCGCGGGCGCGGTATCCAGCACGTGGACGGCGGCGGCGTTCTGCACCAGGGGTTCCGGGCCGGACTGCGCGAAGGCCGGGGGAACGAGCGCGAGGAGCAGGAGAGGGAGCGCGTACTTCATCGCAGGGACTCCGAGGGGGAATGCTGAGCGGATGGAGGCAAGGACGCGTGCCGGGCGCTGGGGTGCAAGCCCTGCCCGAGGCGTTCGGACGTTTCTCGCAATTTCCGTACTTTCTGTCCTTCTGCCGGTTCAGTAGGCCAACCCTGTCTCGACGATGCGTCTCCTCCTGCTCTGCCTCGCCGTCCTCTTCCTCGCCGCCCCGGCGGTGCACGCCCAGGTGCCCGCCGCCCCAGACCGCCCTGCCGACGAAGGCGAGGGGCCGTTCGAGCGGCTCGTCCTGCGCGGCGCCACCCTCATCGACGGCACCGGCGCCCCGCCCATCGGGCCCGTAGACATCGTCGTCGAGGGCGACCGCATCGCCGAGATCCGGACGGTGGGCTACCCCGGCGTGCCCATCGACGGCGACCGCCGCCCGGACGCCGGCGACCTGGAGATCGACGCCGAGGGGATGTACGTCATCCCCGGCTTCGTGGACATGCACGGCCACATCGGCGGGACGTCTCAGGGCACGCCGGCCGAGTACGTCTTCAAGCTCTGGATGGCCCACGGCATCACCACCGTGCGCGACCCCGGCAGCGGCAACGGGCTGGACTGGACGCTGGAGCACAAGCGCCGCAGCGCCGCGAATGAGATCACCGCGCCCCGCATCGAGGCGTACGTCGGCTTCGGGCAGGGCTCCGGCGGCATCGCCACCCCCGAGGAGGCCCGCGCCTGGGTGCAGGACGTCGCCGCGCAGGGCGCCGACGGCATCAAGTTCTTCGGCGCCCCTCCGGAGATCATGCGGGCCGCGCTGGACGAGGCCCGGCAGCAGGGCCTCCGCACCGCCATGCACCACGCCCAGCTCGCCGTCACCCGCTGGAACGTGCTCGACTCCGCCACGCACGGCCTGACCACGATGGAACACTGGTACGGCCTCCCCGAAGCCCTCTTCACCGACCGCATCGTCCAGCACTACCCGCTCGACTACAACTACCAGAACGAGCAGCACCGCTTCGGGCAGGCCGGCCGCCTCTGGATGCAGGCCGCCGAGCCCGGCAGCGCGCGCTGGAACACGGTCATGGACTCGCTCCTCGCCCTCGGCTTCACGCTCAACCCGACGTTCAACATCTACGAGGCCAGCCGCGACCTCATGCGGGCCATGCACGCCGAGTGGCACGACCACTACACCCTCCCCTCGCTCTGGGAGTTCTACCGCCCCAGCCGCCGCGCCCACGGCTCCTACTGGTTCTACTGGACGACCGAAGACGAGGTGGCCTGGCGCGACAACTACCGCCGCTGGATGGCCTTCATCAACGAGTACAAAGACCGCGGCGGCCGCGTCACGGCCGGCAGCGACTCCGGCTTCATCTACCAGCTCTACGGCTTCGGCTACATCCGCGAGCTGGAGCTGCTGCGGGAAGCCGGCTTCCACCCCCTCGAAGTCCTGTGGAGTGCCACGCTCAAGGGCGCCGAGGCCCTCGGGCGGGCCGGCGAGATCGGCAGCGTACAGGTGGGCAAGAAGGCGGACCTCCTCGTCGTCGCCGAGAACCCGCTCGAAAACCTGAAGGTGCTCTACGGCACCGGCGCCCTCCGCCTCGACGACGCGACGGGCACGGTCGGCCGGACGCGCGGCATCGTCTACACCATCAAGGACGGCCTCGTCTACGACGCCGAGCAGCTCCTCGAAGACGTCCGCCAGATGGTGCTCGAGGCCAAGATGCAGGCGGGCCTGCCGGCCGGACCGATGCCCGTAGAGACCGAGGCCGTCGTCGTCGAGCCCGGCCGGTAGCCTGACCGGTACGGACTGACCCGGGTCCTGAAACCCCACGGTACACCCTCGTTGTCGTCCCGAGCGAAGGCCCGGCGGGCCGCAGCCGAGGGATGACCCGTGCTTTGTGCAGCGATGGCTCAGAAGCGGAGCGTGAAGACCGTCCGCACGCCCGGCGTGGAGCGGACGGTGAGCGTGCCGCCGTGCTGCCGCAGGATCTCGCGCGAGAGGCTCAGGCCGATGCCCGACCCGTCCGGCTTGGTGGTGAAGAAGGGCACGAAGACCTGGTCCATCGCCTCTTCCACGATGCCGCGCCCGTTGTCTTCCACCTGGATGACGGCCCGCCCCCGCCCGTCGATGCGGGCCGAGAGCGCGAGGCGCGGCGCCGCGACGCCCTCGACGGCGTCCAGCGCGTTCTTGATGAGGTTGATGAGGACCTGCTCCAGCAGGTCGGGGTCTGCGGTGAGGTCGAGCGTCTCCGGCACGATGCGCTGGTCCAGATGCACCCCGCGCGCGGCGATCTCGGCAGCCAGCAGCCCGGTGACGGTCTCGAACAGCTCGGCGGCCGGGAAGATCTGGAGGTCGGGCGTGGGGACGCGCGTGAGGCGGCGGTAGTTCTGCACGAAGTGGAGGAGCCCCTCGCTGCGCCGCTCGATGGTGCGGACGGCGCCGCGGACGTCGGCCAGCGCCTCGTCGCCGGCCGGGGCGGCGGGCACCGGGAGGGCCTCGTCGTCGAGCAGGTCGCGCGCGGTGGAGGCGAGCGAGGCGATGGGAGCCACGGAGTTCATGATCTCGTGGGTGAGCACGCGCGTGAGCTGCTGCCACGCCTGGGTTTCTTTCTCCTCCAGCTCCCGCTGGATGTCTTGCAGCGAGACGAGCGTGTAGCGGGCGCCCCGCATCTTGAACTCCGTCGCGTGGAGCGCCAGCTGCAGCACGTCGTCCCCCTCGTTGACGCGGACGAGCGCCTTGTCTCCGTAGCGCAGCCCCAGCAGCGTCTCGACGAGCGCCGGGCTGAAGTCGGCGAGGGCGTGGATGTTCTTGAGGTAGGGCACGCGCAGCAGCCGCTTGGCGGCCGTATTGACCAGGTGCACCGTGCCGTCCGGCGAGAACGAGAGCAACCCGACGCCCACGTGCTGCATCACAGTTTCGAGGTAGCGGTAGCTCTCCTCCTTCTCGGCGCGGGCGGC
>JAWWAN010000054.1:0-11981 GCA_033721675.1 Rhodothermales bacterium
ACCCTGACGTTGTTGCTGACGCCCGTGCCGTTCCTTCTCTTCGGCTACGGCGGGTTATACCTGCTCGTGATGCTGGCCGGGGCGGGGCTGCTGGCGCGGGTGGCTGCCCTGCTGATGGGGGGGGCGGAGGTCGGGCGCCTGCGTGCTGCCAGCGCCCTGCTCAAGGGCGTGATGGCCGTGGGGATCGCCGCCCTCGCGCTCGGGGCCTTGCCGGCGCTGGGGTCCTGACCCGCCGTTCCCGGCGGAGCCATTGCCGTGCGCGAGGCGTCCACGAGGGTGGGCGGCGGCGTCTCGCCGGAGAGGCACCGGCGGATCCGGCGGCCGGCCGCGCACGGAGGCACGCAACTCCTTACATTTCATCCGTATGCCCGTCCTCTCGAAGAGGTGGAGGCGCCGCCGGACCGTTTCTTGCCGGAGGCTGTGGCGAGGCGACCGAACTGACGCACGCATCCAAGGCAGCATGGCTATCCAACGAGGCGATCTGGACCCCGCGCTCGTGCAACGCGCACAGGACGGCGACGGCGACGCCCGCGAGCGGCTGCTGGCGCAGCTTCAGCCCGTGCTGCGGGCTTTCTTCATCCGGCGCATCGGCCGGCGAACCGACGTGGACGACCTCGTGCAGAACACGCTGCTGCGCGTCCACGGCGGCCTCGGGGTGCTCAAAGACCCGAGCCGCCTCAAGGCCTTCGCCATGAAGGCGGCCCTCTTCGAGCTGCACGACCTCTACCGGGGGCGCTACGGTCCGAAAGAATCCCTCTTCGACCCCGAGCTGCCGCCGAAGTCCGCCGCATTGCCGTACGGCACGGCGGGGGCGGGCGTGGACGTGGAGAAGGCCCTGGCGCTGCTGACGCCGCGCGCACGCCGCATCCTCGAACTGCGCGAATACGGCTATCGCTACCAGGAAATCGCCGAGATGATCGGCACCAGCGAGGCCGCCGTCAAGATGCAGGTCAAGCGCGCGTTCGACAAGATGCGGCGGGTGCTGACCACCCTCGCCATCGCCGTCCTCACCGCTGCCGGCCTGCTGGCCTGAGGCCCCCCGGGCCCCCGTGAACCGCCGCGCGTTACTTTCACCTCGCTGGGTGCGACTGAGACAGAGCCGACCAGCGCGCCTCCCACCATCCACGGGCCGTGTCTCCCCCCCGCGCGGCGCCTCTCGTTCTCGCCACGATGTACCCCTCCTCAGACGATCTCCTCTTCTTCGACGACCTCGCGCCCGAGCGGCAGCGCGTGCTCCGCGACGCCCTGCGTGCCGACCCGGCGCTGGCCGAGACGCTGGCGCAGTGGCACGCGATCCGTGGCGGCGTTCGCCGCGCGCTCGATGCCGCCGTGCCCGAGGGCCGAATGCTCGTGTTCTATGCGCTCGATGCTTCCGGCCGCGGCGACCTGCTCACGGCCGAGGAGCAGGCGGCGCTGGCCGAGGCCCGGCCCGCGCTGGACCGGGCGCTCGCGCTCCATCCGGCGCTCCGCGACGTCACGGCCGACGTCGCCGACGCCTGCGACGACTTCGAGGCGGCCTGGGCTGAGCATCTCCCGGTGGCTCCTGCCCGGCGGCCCGCGCCCGACCGGGCCGCCCGCCCCCCGCATCTGCGGCGCCGCGAGGCGATGCGCTGGGGCTGGCGCACCCTCGCCGGGAGCGCCGTCGTCGCCTTCGTCGCCGTGCTGATGCTCGTTCTGACGCGCGACCAGGGGATGCAGACCCTGACCACCGCGCCGGGCGAGGTCCGGCAGGTGACGCTGGCCGACGGCTCGAGGGTCCGTCTCCTCGGCGGCTCGGCGCTCACGTACGCGCCCGAGGCCGGTGCCTTCAACCGCCGCGTTCGCCTCGACGGGCAGGCCTTCTTCGACGTGCAGCCCGGCCGCGAGGGCTTCGTCGTCGAGACGCCGACGGCGACGGCGACGGTGCTCGGGACCAGCTTCGGCATCCGTGCCGACGCCGCGACGATGGAGGTCGTGCTGGCCTCCGGCCGCCTCGCGGTGGCGTCCCGCGCGGCTGAGAGCCGGGTCGTGGTCCTCGAACCCGGCCAGATGAGCCGCGTGGCCCGTAACGCCCTCCCGACGACGCCGGCCGAGGTGGACGTGGCCGGAGCGCTGGCGTGGACCGGGCTGCTCGTCTTCCGCGCCGCGCTCGTGCCGGACGTGGCGGCCCGGCTGGCCGCGCGCTACGAGATCACGGTGGACGTGCCCGAGGCCCTCGCCGACGAGCGCTTCACCGGCACGTTCGCCCCGGAGCAACCGGCGGAGGACGTCCTGCGCGCCCTCGCCCTCACCCTCGACGCCACGCTCGAAGGGGACGCCGAGAGCGGCTACCGGCTCGTGCCCTAGCGCGCCCACCTTTTCTATCGGGGGGCCCCGGCCGTGTGCTGGCGGCCCCTTTTTTTGTGACCGGCCCCGAAACAACCACCCGGAGGACTCGGTGTAGAGGCCGGCAGCCATGGTGCCGGGGCCGGTGGAGAGGCTCGGGGGGTCCTCGGCGCGAATGCGCGATGGCTACAGGGTTTCAGGGTCCTATTCGTCGGGCGTGGGTCGCGTGCGTCATTGTCTACTGATAGGAATGCTGCTGGGGCTGGTGGTACCGGCGGCGCAGGCGCAGGCGATCCGCATCGATCTGGACCGGGCGCCGTTGCGGGAGGCGCTGCTCGACTTCGGCGCGCGCCACAACGTGGACGTCGTGTTCTCCGAGCGTCAGGTGGCGTCCCAGCAGACGACCTGCCGGTATGCGGGGCGCCGCCTCGACGACGCCTTCGCGTGCCTGCTGCGCGGTACCGGATTGCGAGCCGAACGGGTGCGGCGCCGGCAGTACGTGCTGGCGGCGCTGCCTCCGGCCCCTGATGCGAGCGCACCCCCCGAGCTGCCGCGCGGCAGCCTCGCCGGCTTCGTCGCAGACGCCGAGACGCAGGAGGTGCTGCCGGGTGCGCACGTCTACCTGCCCGCCCTCGGGCTCGGCACCGCCACCAACGAGGCCGGCTACTTCGTGCTGCCGGCCCTGCCCGTTCAGCCGTACCGGCTGCGCATCTCGCACCTCGGCTACCAGGTGCTGGATACCACGCTCGTGGCCGGCGCCGAGCGGGGGGTGCTCCGGCTCCAGGCTGCGTCGCTCTCTGCCGGCGAGGTCACCGTCGAGGCGTCGCGGGAGCGGCCGGCGCTGGAACCCGGCGTCGTCGCGGTGCCCGTGCAGCAACTCGACCAGCTCCCGACGTTCCCCGGCGAGCCCGATCTGTTCCAGGCTCTGCAATGGCTGCCGGGCGTACACCGGGCCGGCGAGGTCGGCGGGGGGCTCATCATCCGGGGCGGCCAGCCCGACCAGAATCTGTACCTGCTGGATGGCGCGCCCGTCTACCATCCCTGGCACGCCTTCAGCCTCGTCTCGACGTTTCAGACCGAGACGTTCAAGGACGTCCGGCTCTACCAGGGCCTCTTCCCCGCCGAGCACGGCGGCCGCCTCGCCGCCGTGCTGGATGCAGAGATGAAAGACGGCGCGCGCGACGACCCGCGCGTCCTCGCCGCCGTCGGGATGCTCAGCGGCCGCTTCATCGTCGAGAGCCCGCTGTCGCGCTCCGTCTCCTTCATGGTGTCCGGGCGGCGCTCCTACCTCGATCAGCTCATCGGCACCGAGCACCCCGTCTCGGAAGGCGCCCGGCGAGACACCCTGCGGACCGGCTACTTCTTCTACGATACCAGCGCCAAGCTGACCCTCCGGCCCGGGCTGCGCCATCGCGTCTCGGTCAGCTACTACCGGGGGCGCGACGTGCTGGACGTGCGGTTGCCGTTCGACCTTTCGCTCGACTTCGCGGAGTGGCTGCGCCCGGCGGATCTCTTCTTCGAGGTGGATCAGCACTGGGGCAACCGTCTCGTCAGCACCCGCTACCAGTTCCTCTACAGCCGCCGCTTCTTCCTCACAGCCACGGCGTACCGCTCCAGCTATTCCGCCCGCGAGGCGACGCTGATCCGCCCGACGGCCGCCTCCATCGTGGCCTCGGCCTACCGGGTGCGGCTGCGCGACCTGGGGCTGAAGCTCGACGTCGATTACTATCCCGCGCTCGCTCACCAGGTGCGGGCCGGCGTGCAGGTGGTCCGGCGCGGCTTCCGGAGTGATCTGGCGGCGCGCATCCAGCGGTCGCCCGGCGCCGTCGACTCGCTGGATCAGGGGAGCCGCTCGGAAGCCTTCGAGGCCGTAGCCGATGTGCAGGATGCCTGGCAGGTCGCGCCGCGGTGGCAGCTCCAGCCGGGCCTGCGGGCCAGCCTCTTCGGCGAAGACCGTTTGCTGCGTCTCAGCCCCCGCCTCGCCGTCCGATACGCCGCCGTGCCGGAACGCCTCGTGTTGCGGGCGGGAGGCGGCATACAGGTGCAGTACCTGCACCGCGTCCGCGACCGGTATGCGTACCTGTACGATCTGGTGTCGAGCCGGTGGTTGCCGGCCGGGACTGGGGCGCCCCCGGCGACGAGCCTGCACGGGAGCGCCGGCGCCGAGGTCTACCCCGCGCGCGGCCTCACCGTCGCGCTCGACGGCTACTGGCGGCGCACCGACGGTGTGTTGCTGCCCCTCGACGTCTTCCAGACCAAAGACGGGCTGGCCGGGCCGGGCATCGAGGTGGCGACGCTGCTCGGGCAGTACACGCCGGGCGAGGGGCGCGCCTACGGCGCCGAGATCTTCGCGCGGTACGAACGCGGGCCGTGGCAGGTGTGGGCCAGCTATGCCGGCGCCCGCGCCCTCACCCGCGCCGACGCCGGCCCCGGCCGCCGCTTCCGCCCGTACGACTTCGACGTACCCCGCGCCGTCCGGGGCGCCTTCAGCCGGCGCACGCGCCACTGGCACGCCTCGCTCTCGGCAGACTGGCGCAGCGGCTTTCCCGTCACCGTCCCCGAGAGCCGGTACGCCCTAGGCGATCCGCTCGACGACGCCCCCATCCGGTACCTGTACCGTCCCGAGGTCAACAACGGCCGCCTGCCGCCGTACTTCCGCCTGGACCTGCTCGCGGGCTACCGATTCCGGGTGGCGGGCGTTCAGGCCCAGGCGCAGCTCAACCTCTACAACCTCACCAACCGCCGCAACGTCATCGACCGTCTCTACGACCCGGCCTCCGAGGGCGGCGTGGAAGCGCGAGACCGCCGCGGCCTGCCGCTGCTCCCCCTGCTGGAGCTGCGCATCGAACTGTGAGCCCGATGAACCCGAACGGATCCGCGAGGCGATCGCGAGGCGGCCGGCCGGCGGGCTGGGCGCACGGGGTTCCGGCCGTGCTCGCCGGGCTGTTGCTGATCGCCGCCTGCGACACCGTGGAGCCGGGCGGGGGCGAACAGCTCGTCATCGAGGCGTTCGTCGAGGCGGAGCGGAAGCTGCCTGCGGTGCGGCTCTGGCGCACCCGCCCGCTGGAGCTGTCGTACACCTTCGGCGCGTCGACGGCCGTGGAGGACGCCGAGGTGATGCTCCGCGTGGGTCCGGAATCCTTCCCGTACCGGCCGCTGGCGGGGCGGCCCGGGTGGTACGAGCCGGCGCGGAGCGACGCCCCGGCCGTGCCGGGGCGAACCCCGGTGCGCCTCGAAGCAAGCTGGGGCGCGCGCCATGCCACGGCCGAGAGCGTCGTGCCGCCGCCGCTGCGGCTGGACAGCGTGCGCGTGCGCGTGCCGGAGCGCCCCGTCGACGGCATCATCCTCGACTCGCTCTTCTTCGACCCCGCCCGCCTCGACTCGCTCCAGTTCGACTCGCTCAAGACCGGCGCGGCCAAAGGGCTGGTCTACCTCGTCGAGGTCACGCTGCACTGGACCGTCGACTTCGAGGAGGCCGGCGCCGACAGCGCGTACTGGATCCGCACCCAGCTCCGCCCGGACCTGCCGACGCGCCCTGTCTTCGAGGACTTCTTCTTCCGCCCCGAACAGGTCTTCCGCGAGCGCGACGCCCGCCGTGCCGATGCCCGGCGGCGGGTGTGGACCGGCGTCTACGCCGTGCCGGTGGGCGGGGTGGACGAGCCGCTGCCGCCCCACCCACTGCGCGTCGCGCTGCTGCGGAGCCGGCAGGACTACGCACGCTACGTCGCCAGCCGCCGCGACCCCGAGCGCCGCGAGCCCGCCTCGAACGTCGCCGGCGGCCTCGGCATCGTCGCCGGCATCTCGCTGGACACCCTCCGCGTGCCGGTGCACTGACGGGCTATGCGGCGCCCCGCCCGGCCGTCCTCCCGAGAACGCTCCCACACTGGAACACTCCCCCCTCGGATACGTGCAGTAGCTTCCCGAACCCGGAGGGACCCTAACGGAAGGCACATGGGCACGCGGCGCGAAGTGGACACCGAAGAGCGGGCGCTCGCCGCCGGCGCCGTCACGCGCCTGGCCGCGCAGCGGAAGGACCCGAACCGCGTCTCGGTCTTCATCGACGGCGCCTTCGCCTTCGGCCTCCATGTGGACGTGCTGGTGGAGCATGGCGTGGCCAAGGGCCAGGCCCTGACGGTGGAGCAGCAGGAACGCCTCATCGAGGCCGACCGCGTGCGGCGGGCCTTCGCCGCCGCCGTGGAGTACCTCGGCCACCGCGCCCGCACCGCCCACGAGGTGGAGCGACGCCTGCTCGATAAAGGCTACGGGGAGGCCGCCGCGGCCCACACCGTCGAGCGCCTCCGCACGCTCGGCTACCTCGACGACGAGGCCTTCGCGCGCGAGTACGTCCAGGCACGCTTTCGGGCGCGCGGCTACGGCCCGCGCCGGATCCAGGCCGACCTGCGGCGGCGCGGCGTGCCCGCGCCGCTCATCGAGGCGGCCCTCCAAGAGCACCTGGACGAAGACGACGTGCTGGAGGCCGCGCGCCGCCATGCCTCGAAGCGCCACCGCCGCCTCGCCGGCGAGCCGGACCCCCGAAAGCGCCGCCAGAAGCTCTCCGCATTCCTCGTGCGGCGCGGCTTTTCGTACGACGTCGCCCGCCACGTCATCGACGAGCTGGAAAACGCCTAGCGCGGTCTCGGGCCGCCTCACCCTCGCCGGACGCCCCCGATGCAGGTACCGACCGAGTTGACCGACGTGCCGAGCCGCACGCCCTCCCCGGACGCCCGGCCGGGCTCTCGGTTCACGCTGGACCGCGTGGTCCGCGTGGTGCTCGGGGCCCTGGCGCTCGGCGTCGCGGCGGGGTTGCTCTGGTACTTCGGCGGGCTGGTGGTCTACCTGCTCGTCGGCGTCGTGGCGGCCTACCTGATGCGGCCCGTGGTGGATCGGATCCAGGGCCTGGGCATCGGGCGCATCCCGGCCATCCTCGCCACCTTCGTCACCCTCCTCGGCGGCATCGCGGTGCTGCTGACGTTCCTCGTGCCGTTCGTGGCACGGCAGGTCTCCGAGCTCTCGCAGCAGATCGCCATCGAGTCTGCGGTGCAGATCACGAGCCTGTTGCCGAGCCGGACGACGGGCCGGGCGACGCTGGAGCCGGGCGAGTTCATCGTCGCGGTCGATACCGTGACGGTGCGGAGCGTAGACCAGGTACAGGCGGCGCTGCGGGGCGTGCAGCCCGGAGACCGGGTGCCCGTGGTGGTGCGGAATGCCGAGGGCACGCGCCGGATCGTCGTGCTGACGCTCGGGGAGCGGGAGGAGGGCGCCGAGGCCGCGCCGGGCGCCCCGGCCCCGGGCGGCGGGCAGAACGTGGACGTGCTCGGCCTGACTGCCCGCACCGTCATGTTCTCGGATATCGTGACGGCCGCCGAGCGGCGCGTGCGGCAGTTCGTCCCGCTCCAGGAAGGCGCCGTCATCGACGCGCTGACGGGGATCTTCGAGACGCTCTTTCAGGAAGACCGGCTGACCCGTATCATGGGGTCGGTGGTGGGCTTCTTCACGGACGTCATCTACGCCGTCATCATCATCCCCTTCGTCGCGTTCTTCGTGCTCAAGGACGGCGGGCGCATCCGGCGCAGCCTGCTCCGCCTGGTCCCGAACCGGTATTTCGAGATCACGCTGGCCATCATCGAGAAGGTCGAGACGAACATCGGGCGCTACTTCAAAGGGTTGTTTCTGCAGAGCCTCTCCATCGCGACCGTGGCGACGGTGCTGCTGACCGGCGTAGGGCTGGATTCGGCCCTGGCCGTGGGCATCTTCACCGGGCTGGCGAACACGATTCCCTACTTCGGGCCGTTGATGGGCTTCCTGGCCGGCACGCTCGTCGGCATCGCCCAGACCGGCGACTTCTCGCTCGTGCCGGGCATCCTGCTGGCGATGGGGTTGACGCAGCTCGCCGACAACCTGCTCTTCCAGCCGTTGATCTTCGCGCGGGCCGCGCGGGCGCATCCGCTGATCATCCTCTTCGTAGTGCTCATCGGTGCGCAGCTCGCGGGCATCCTCGGGATGCTCGTGGCGATCCCGGTGACGGCCATCGTGCGGGTGGTCGTCGAGCAGATCCTGTGGAGCCTTCGCAATTACCGGATCCTTCAGGCAGGCTGATGACCCTGCGCTCCTCCGTGTTCCGGCGGCTGACCCGCCTCGACGCCGTGCTGGCGGCCGGGGGCGTGCTGGGGCTGTTGGTCTACCTGGTTCTGTTGCCCACGCAGCATCCGCTCGGGGCGGCGCGCTACGCGCCGGGGCCGGCCGAGGCGCAGGCGCTGGCCGAGGCGTTTCTGGCCGAGAAGGGCTATCCGGTGGAGGGGCTGAAGGCGAAGGCGTCGCTGCGCCGCAACGCGCGGCTGCTGAACGCCTTGCAGGCCACGCACGGACGGCCCGAGGCGGTGCGCTGGCTCGGAGAGGCCCCCGCCGCGCTGCCGGCCTTCTACTGGGAGGTCCACTTCGAGGGGCGCGGCGGGGAGGAGGAGGAAGATCCCGTGCCGCTCTACTTCGTCCGCCTGGGGCAGGACGGCGCCGTGTGGGAGTTCCGCCGCTTCCCGGAGGCCTTCGGCAGGCCGCCCCCGTCGGTGGTGAACGTCGAGCCGCCCGAGGCGCGGGACCCTCCGCGCCGCGTGGACCGGAGGGTCCTGCAGGCGGTGATGGCCCCGCCGCTGCCCACCGAGGCGTCGCCGCTGCTGGCGGCGCTCACAGACTCGATGCTGGCCGCTTCATTCGCGTTCGACGCTCCGGACTCGCTCTGGCGGCAGCCCCCGCCGACCTCCTGGCAGGGCGACCCCGAGTTGATCCGCACGATGGCGGAGGGGCAGGAGCGCGGGGTGCAGATCCGGATCGGGTTGGGGCCGGGGGCGGCCGTGGCGCTGGCGCGCCAGCACCTCGCCCCGCTCCCGTGGGCCGGGCCGGCCTTCCGTGCAGACTCGGTGTGGCGGCCCCCCGATGCCGAGGGCCGCACGGCGCGCGTCCGCTTCGCCCGCACCGAGCCGCTCCTCGGGCAGGCGCTGCACGCCGAGGTGGAGGTGGGCGCCGCCGGGGTCCTGCGCGACCTCGAGCTGACCTTCAACCCCGGCGCCGAGGCGCCGTTCAGCGGTACGGTGCAGCGCGTGGCGGATGCCCTCCAGGTGGGCTTCATCGTGATCATGGTGCTGGTCCTGGTCGCGGCCTTCTTCCGCCGGCTGGCCGCGCGCCTCATCGACGGGCGGGCCGCGCTCGTGGACGGCGTCCTCCTGGGGTTGCTGATGAGCACCGTGATGGCGCTCTACGACGGCTTCGGCTTCGAGGGCCTGGGCGTGTCGGTGTGGATCCAGCTACTCATCCGGGGAGGCATCGCGCTCGTGGTGGGGGCCGCTACGGCCGTCTTCGCCATGGTCGTCTCCGCGGCAGCAGACTCGATGACGCGGGCCGTCTGGCCGGAGAAGCTGCGGGTGTCGAGCCTGCTGCGCCTCGGCGCCTACCACAACGTGTATACAGGCCGCGCGCTGGTGCGCGGCACGCTGCTCGGCCTCGGGCTGCTCGGCCTCTCCGTGCTCTTCCTGGCCCTGTTCCCGGCCGCGGCCGTCGCCTTCGCGGAAGACGAGGGGATGCTCGTCGCCACGTCGCTGCAGCCGATGGCGATGACGGCGGCGTCGGTCGGCGTCGAGGGGTTCTTCATCCTGCTGATCCTGCTGCTGGGTCTCGGCACGTACGCGTACCGCCTGCGGAGCAGCCCGGCCCCGGCCGTCGGGGTGGTGGCCCTCGGGGCGATGCTCATGCAGGCGGCCCCCCCGGACCTGGCGGCGGCGCCTTACATGGCTGGCCTCGCTGCCGTCTGGGGGCTCGTGCTCGGCGTCGCGTTCTGGCGGTTCGACTTCGTGACGGCCTTCGTGGCGTACTTCGTGGCCGGGGTGCTCTGGTACCTCGGGGAAGGATGGCTCGTGGACGGGACGCCCGTCTGGGTCGACGTCCTGCTGGCGGGCCTGCTCATCGGAGGGATCCTCGTGCTCGGCCTCGTCGGCGTGGCCAGCGGGCGGACGCGGCGCGAGGTGGGAGAGTACGTGCCGGCCTACATCCGCGACCTGACGCAGCAGGAACGGCTCAAGCAGGAGATCGCCATCGCGCGGCAGGTGCAGACGTCGCTGCTGCCCCACCGCATGCCGGACGTCGAGGGGCTCGACGTCGCCGCGATGTGCCTGGCCGCGCTCGACATCGGGGGCGACTACTACGACTTCATCGAGATCGAGCCGGGGCGGCTGGCCGTCGTCGTCGGAGACGTGAGTGGCAAGGGCACCCAGGCGGCGTTCTACATGACGCTCACGAAAGGCATCCTCCAGACCCTCGCCTACGAGGGCCTGGCCCCGGCCGAGGGCGTACGCCGGCTCAACGAGCACTTCCGCCGGATGGCGCCGCGCGGCACGTTCATCTCGCTCATCTACGGCGTCTTCGACGTCGCGGCACGGACGTTCACCTTCGTCCGCGCCGGGCACAACCCCGTGATCCTCAAGCGCGCCGCCCACCCCGCCGCCGAGTTCCTCCAGCCCGCCGGCATGGCCATCGGGCTGGCGCCGGCCGCCGTGTTCGCGCAGCACCTGGAGGAGGTCACCCTCACGCTGCATCGCGGCGACGTGCTCGTGTTCTACACCGACGGGTTCTCCGAGGCCATGAACGCGGCCCGCGCGCAGTACGGGGACGAGCGGCTGGCCGAGAAGGTGGGCGACGTCGGGCGCCGCTCGGCGGGTGAGATCCTGCGTGCCGTCACCGAGGACGTGCATCACTTCGTGGAGGCCGTCGGGCGGCACGACGACATGACGATGGTCGTGCTCAAGCTGAGCCGGCGCACCGACCCGGTGTCGGCGGTCTCGGTGCGCCGCCAGGCGCAGGCCTAAACGCGGCCCGAGGCCGAACCCTATGCAACCCCTCCCGGCAGCCCCCACACCGGACGACGAAGTACAGGCGGCCGTCGCGGCCGTGCGCGAACGGGAGGCGCGCGTGCCCGAGTTGGCCCTCGTGCTGGGCTCCGGGCTGGGCGGCCTCGCCGACGCCGCCGACGCCGCCCACGCCCTCTCGACGGCCGAGCTGCCCGGCTATCCGCGCTCCTCGGTGGAGGGGCATCGGGGGCGCCTCGTGTTCGGGCGCCTCGCCGGGCGCGACGTCGTCTTCGTGCAGGGGCGCGTCCACCTCTACGAGGGGCACCCGGTCCGCGCGCTCACCTTTCCCGTTCGCCTCGCGCATGCGCTGGGTGCGCGGCGCCTGCTGGTGACGAACGCGGCCGGCGGCATCAACCCCGCCTTCGGCCCCGGCACGCTCATGTTCATCAGCGACCACCTCAACGCCGCCGGGGCCGGTCCGCTCGCCCGCTCGGCCGGGCTGCCCGCCGGGGCGCCTCCGGGGTTGCCGGGGCGCCTGCCGGGGCTGCACGCCCCTTACGATCCGGCCTGGCTGGACCGGGCCGAGGCGGTGGCCCTGAGGTTGAAGATCCGCACCCGCCGGGGCGTCTACGTATGGGCCGGCGGGCCGAGCTACGAGACGCCCGCCGAGGTCCGCATGTTCGCCCGCATGGGGGCGGACGCGGTCGGCATGAGCACGGTCCCGGAGGTCGTGCAGGCCCGGCTGCTGGGCATGCGCGTGCTCGGCCTGTCGACCATCACCAACCCGGCTGCGGGGCTCGGCGGGGAGCTGTTGGCGCACGAGGACGTCCTCGCCGTCGGCCGCAC
>JAWWAN010000055.1:0-11959 GCA_033721675.1 Rhodothermales bacterium
CCATCGTCGAGGCCGCCGACGCGGGGGAGGCGCTGCGGGCCATCCAGGCGCGGCGCCCGGCCCTCGTCGTCGCCGCCGTCGCGTCGCCGCGGATCGATGGCGCGGCGCTCCTGCATGCGCTCAAAGCCGACCCGGGCCTGGCCGACATCCCCGTCGTGCTGACCTCGAACCGGCATTCGGAGGCGCTGAAGGTACGCATGCTCAAGGCCGGCGCCGACGCCTACCTCGTCGAGCCGTTCCGGGCGGACGAGCTCCGCGCGCGCGTCCAGAACCTGCTCGTGGTGGAAGAGCGCGAGAAGCGGATGCGGCTGCTGGCCCGCGAGGCGCAGCTGAAGATGCTGCGGTACCAGCTCAACCCGCACTTTCTCTTCAACGCGCTCAACGCCATCCGGGCGCTCGTGCTCAGCGACGCCGCCCGCTCGCGCCAGCTCGTGACGGCCCTCGCCGAGTACCTGCGCTACTCGCTCCGCACCGCCAACGACCTTGAAGTGTCGCTTCAGGAAGAGGTGACGTCGGTGCAGAGCTACCTGGAGATCGAGAAGATCCGCTTCGAGGAAGACCTGGACGTGGCCGTCGAGGTCCAGCCGGGCGCGGCCGACTGCCGGGTGCCGGGTGTGCTCTTGCAGCCCCTCGTCGAGAACGCGGTCAAGTACGGGATGGCGACGAGCCCCATGCCGCTGCGCCTCCGGATCCTCGGCACCATCGGCGGCGGGCGCCTGCACCTGGAGGTCGCCAACACGGGCCGGTGGCAGCCCCCCGAGCAGACGCAGGGAACGAGTACCGGCATCGGCCTGCGCAACCTGCGGCAGCGCCTCCAGCGCTTCTATCCGGGCCGCCATCGCTTCGCGGTCTCCGAAGAAGCCGGCTGGGTGCGCGCCGTGATCGACATCGATCTACCTATCCTGAGTACATGAAGCCCTCTCCCGCCCTCCGTGCCCTCATCGTGGATGACGAGCGCCTGGCCCGCCAGGAGCTTCGCTTCCTGCTGCGTGAATTCGCCGACGTCGAGACCGTCGGCGAGGCCGCCACGGTGGAGAGTGCGGCGCGGCTGGCCGGCGAGGCGCGGCCGGACGTCGTCTTCCTCGACGTCCATATGCAGGGGGAAACCGGCTTCGACCTGCTGCCGCACCTGCGGCGCCCCGTCCGCGTCGTCTTCGTCACCGGCCACGACGAGTACGCCGTGCGCGCCTTCGAGGCGAACGCGCTGGACTACCTGCTCAAGCCCGTCCTCACGGAGCGCCTCGTGGTGACCGTCGAGCGGCTGCTCAGGGCGGCTCCGCGCGCGGCGCGGGCCGCTGGCCCGTCGCCGCTGGACGACACCATCTTCCTCCGCTACCGCAAGCAGGCGCGCTTCGTCCAGCTCCGCGACGTGGTCTTCATCAGCGCCGCCGGCGATTATTCCGAGGTGACCACCATCGACGGCGAGCGGGCGCTCGTGCTGTGCTCGCTCAAGCAGTGGGAGCAGCGCCTGCCGGACGAGGCGTTCGTCCGCATCCACCGCTCGACCATCGTCCACCTCGGGCGCGTCCGGCGCATCGAGTCGATGCCGGACAACGCCTGCCGGGTGCACGTGGAGGGGCAGAGCGAGCCGCTGCGGATGAGCCGCCGCTACGCCTCCAAGATCAAGCTGAACCACGGCCTGCTCGGGGAGCCGGCCGCGCAGGCCACGGCCTGACGCCGCCCTACCGCACGAGCAGCATCTGGCGGACGAGCGTCACCGTGCCCGTCTGAAGCCGGTAGAAGTACGTGCCGCTGGCGAGGTCCGTGCCGTCGATCCGCACCCGGTACATGCCGGACGGCCGCGCCCCCTCGACGAGCGTGCGGACGTGGCGGCCCATGGCGTCGTAGAGGGCGAGCTGCACGACGGCTCCGTCTTCCGAGGCCGGCACCGTGTATTCGATCACCGTCTCCGGGTTGAACGGGTTCGGGTAGTTCTGCAGCAGCAGGAACCCGACGTCGTCGGCGGGCTGCCGGACCTCGACGAAGAAGGCCACGCGGGATTCGCCGCCCCGGCTGTCTGTGGCCGTGGCGGTGATCTGCGCCGTGCCCGCCCCGATGGGCGTGACGAAGAGCATCGTGGCGTCCACCACGTCGGCGATGGCGATGCGGGCGTCGCTGGAGGTGGCGGTGAAGGTGAGCGTGTCGTCGGTGTCCTCGTCCGCGAAGACGGTCTCCAGGTCGAGCGCGAAGAGCGAGTCGCTGACGAGCAGCAGCTGCCGCGCGATGGTGCGGGTGAGCACCGGCGGGGCGTTCTGGAAGACGGTCACCTGGAACGCCGTCGTCGTCTGCCCGCCGCGCCCGTCGTCGGCGGTGACGGTGACGGTCGTGGCGCCGAGGGCGACGGGGCGGACCACCACGAGGGTGTCGGCGACGAGGGCGGAGGCGACGCCGGGCCGTTCCGAGGAGGCCGTGAAGGCGAGGGCGTCGCCGTCGGGGTCGGTGAAGAGGGCGGTCAGGGAGAGCGTGAGCGGCTCGCCGCCGAGGGCGAGCTGCTGGGCGGCAATGGTGCCCTCGGCCACCGGCGCCTGGTTGCGCGCGATCACCGTGACGGCGAACGTCGTCGAGTCCTTGCCGCCGCGCAGGTCCGTGGCCCGCACGGTTACCTGGGCCGTGCCCGCGCCGATGGGCCGCACCGAGAGCGTGAAGTCGCCCGTGATGCCGGCCTCGGCCACGTCCGTCGCCGTAGACACGGCCGTGAACGTCAGCCGGTCGCCCGGGTCGGGGTCGGTGAAGACGGTCCGCAGGTCCATCGTGAAGGGCGGGTCGCCCGTCGTGAGCGACTGCCCGGCGATGGGTTGGGTGGCGCGCGGCGCCGTATTCGCCTCGCGCACCTGGACCTGGAACGAGGTCTGCCCCACGCCGCCGAAGCCGTCGGAAGCGGTGACGAGCACCGTGACCGTCCCCGGCGCCACTGGCGAGACGGTCAGGAGCGAGGTGCCCAGGATGGTGGCCGTCGCCACGGCGTCGTTGTTGGAGACAGCCGTGAAGACGAGGGCGTCGCCGTTGAGGTCGCTGAAGACGTCGTTGAGGTCGACGTTGAAGGGGGCGCCGCCCACCTCCAGGTTCTGCCCTTCGATGCCGGCCACGACGGAGGGCGGCACGTTGCCGGCGATCACGAGCACCTCGAACGACGTCTCGACCGGCGCGCTGCGGCTGTCGTCGGCGCTGACGGTGACCGTGGTCTGCCCGGCCGCCAGCGGGGTGATGGTCAGCGTCGCCGTCCCCGAGATGCGGGCGCGCACCACGCTGGCGTCGTCCGCACCGGCGCTGAAGGCGAGCGGGTTGCCGTCGGGGTCGGTGAAGACCGTCGTCAGGTCGATCACGAGGGGCGGCCCCCCGGCGGCCAGCTCCTGGTTGGGGATGCGGACGGACACGCGCGGCGGCGAGTTCGCCTCGCCGACGGTGACGAGGAACGTGGCCTGGGCCGTCCCGCCGCGCCCGTCGTCGGCGAGGGCGACGATGGTGGCCGAGCCGGGCGCCACGGGCGTCACCGACAGGATGGAGGTGCCGAGGATGGCGGCCGTCGCCGCCCCCTCGTTCGTCGAGAGGGCCGTGAAGGCGAGGGCGTCGCCGTCGGGGTCGGTGAAGATCGTCGCCAGGTCGATCACGAACTGCTGGCCTCCGGCAGAGAGCGGCGGGGCGGCGATCGCGCCCGTCACCGCCGGGGCAGCGTTCGCGTCGCTGACGGTGACGAGGAACGTCGTCTCGGCCGTTCCGCCCTGCCCGTCCTCAGCCGTGACGACGATGGCGGCCGTGCCGAGGGCGAGCGGCGTCACGGTCAGCACGGAGGTGCCGAGCACGACGGCCGTCGCGACGGCCTCGTCCGAGGAGAGAGCCGTGAAGGCGAGCGCGTCCTCGTCGATGTCGGTGAAGACCTCGGAGAGGTCGCGCACGTACTGCGGGCCGGCAGGGCGCAGCGTGGTATCGGGCAGGGCGCCGGCCACGGGCGGCGTGTTCACGTCGCCGACGGTCACCTGGAAGGACGTCTGGGCGGTGCCGCCCTGCCCGTCGTTGGCCGTGATCGTGACGATGGCCGAGCCCGGCGCTACAGCCGAGACGACGAGCGTGGAGGCGCCCTGAATCGTCGCCGCCACGAAGCCCGCCGGCGCCACGGCCGCCGTAAACGTGAGCGGGTCGCCGTTGGGATCGGTGAAGACCGCGGCGAGGTCGGCCGTGAAGGCCGGCCCCCCGACGTCGAGCCGCTGGAACGGGATGGGGACGACGACGGCCGGCGGGCTGTTGACCGTGACGAGGAAGGACGTCTGGGCCGTGCCGCCCTGCCCGTCGTCGGCCGTGACGACGACGGTGGCCGAGCCGGCGCCGACGGCGGTGACGGCGAGCGCGGAGGTGCCCTGCACGAGGGCCGTCACGGCCGCCTCGTTCGTCGAACTCGCCGTGTAGGTGAGCGGGTCGCCGTCGGGGTCGTCGAAGACCGTTTCGAGGTCGACCACGAACTGCGCGCCTCCCACGGTGAGCTGCTGGTCGGCGATGGGGCCCGTCACGGTGGGGGCGCCGTTGCCGCTGACGACGGTGACGATGAAGGAGGTCTGCACCGTGCCGCCCTGCCCATCGTCGGCCTCGACGATGACGGCCGTCACGCCCACGGCGAGCGGCGTGACGGCCAGCGTCGTGCCGGCCTGGATCGTGGCCGTGGCGATGGTCTCGCTGGTCGAGATGGCCGTGTAGGTGAGGGCGTCGCCGTTGGGATCGCTGAAGACGCCGGTGAGGTCGGCCACGAACTGCGGCCCGCCCGCGACGAGCGTCTGGTCTTCGATCTCGGTAGTGACGACCGGCGGCAGGTTGTCGTCGATGACGGTGGCGACGAACGTGGTCTGCACCGTGCCGCCGTTGCCGTCGTCGGCGGTGACGAGGATCGTCGTCGTACCGGTGGTCAGGGGCGTGACGGTGAGCGCCGAGGTGCCCTGCACGGCCGCCGTCGCCACGGTCTCGTTCGAGGACGTCGCCGTGTAGGTGAGCGGGTCGCCGTCGGGGTCGTCGAAGACCGGGCCGAGGTCGGTCACGAACTGCGCGCCGCCCGCCACGAGCGTCGTGTCTGCGATCGGGGCGATAACGAGGGGGGGCGCATTGCCGGTGACGGTGACGGTGAACGCGGTCTGCGCCGTCGCGCTGCCCTGGGCCACGTTCTGCCCATCGTCGGCCGTGACGACGATCGTGGCCGTGCCGGAGGCGACGGCCGTGACGGCGAGCAGCGACGTGCCCTGGACGGCGGCCGTCGCCACGGCCTCGTCGGTCGAGCTGGCCGTATAGGTGAGCGGGTCGCCGTCGAGATCGGTGAAGACGGTGTCCAGGTCCACCACGAACTGCGGACCGCCCGGGGTGAGGAGCTGGTCGTCGATCGGCGTGGTGACGAGGGGCGGGGTGTTGTCTTCCGTGACGGTGAGCTGGAAGGAGGTCTGCACCGTGCCGCCCAGCCCGTCGTCGGCGGTGACGAGGATCGTCGTCGTGCCGGCGGCGACGGCGGTGATGCGGAGGATCGTGCCGGAGAGGATGCTCGGGGTGGCGATGCCGGGGTCCGTGGCCGTGGCCGTGTAGGTGAGCGGGTCGCCGTCGGGGTCGTCGAAGACCGGGCCGAGGTCGGTCTCGAAGCTGCTGCCGGTGAGCGGGACGGTGGTGTTCGGGATCGGCGCGACGACGATGGGCTTCTGGTTGATGGTGACCTGGAACGAGACCGTCAGCGTGCCGCCCTGCCCGTCGTCGGCCGTCACGAAGACGGTCGTGGTGCCGGGGCCGACCGGCGTGACGACGAGGATCGAGCCGTTCTGGAGGGCGACGGTGGCGGCGTCGGGGTTGGTGTGGGTGGCCGTGTAGGTGAGCGGGTCGCCGTTGGGGTCGGTGAAGACGGTGTCGAGGTCGGCCACGTACTGCGGCCCGTTCAGCAGCAGCACCAGATCGTCCAGCGGCACGGCGAGTTCGGGCGCGTCGTTGGCCTCGGTAACCTCGACGGCCGTGGTGAACTCGGACGTGTTGCCGGCATTGTCCGTCACGGTGGCGACGAGGTGGTCCCCGAGGCCGACGCCGAGGCTGGCGGCAGCGCCCAGCGCGGCCGTCACCTGCCCCGGAAACTCACCCAGGCTGTATGTGTCCGTCCCCACGAACACGTCGCCCTCGTCCTGCGCACTGTCGGTCTCGAAGAAATCGACGCGGAGGTTGTAGGTGCTGTTGCCGCTGGACGAGGAGACGGCGTAGGTGACGAGGAGCAGGCCGCCGTCGTCGATGACGGCTCCGTCGATCTCGGGATGGTTTTGCAGGCGGTTGGGCCCGGCGTCGGGGTCCAGGGCGTCGTTGGCGGTGGCGCCGTCGTCGCCCAGGTCGATGCCGATCCCGGCGTTGTCGAAGAAGCGGTTGCCGAGGACGGCGTTGCCGAGGCTGCCGGCGCCGGTGATGGCCAGGCCGTCCTGCCCGTTGAACGCGATCCGGTTGCCCGCCCCGGCCACGGCGCCGCCCACCGTGTTGCTGGAGGCGCTGGCGTCGATGAAGACGCCGTGCTGGCCGTTGCCGAGCGCGCCGGTGCCGGCGGCATTCGTGCCGATATAGTTTCCACGGACGGTGTGGCCGCCGGTGCCGCCGCCGGTGATGCGGACGCCGTAGGTGGTGTTGCCGCTGATGACGTTGCGGACGGCGGCCGCCGTGCCGCCCAGTGTGGCGTTCGTGGCGCCGCCGGACAGGCGCACGCCGACGGTGTTGGGCAGCGGCGCCGTGCCGGAGACGGTCGTGCCGATGTAGTTGCCCTGGATGGCGGTGCCGGCGGTCCCGGTGCCGGTGATCTCGATCCCCTCCTCCGTGTTGCCGCTGACGACGTTGCGCGCCGACGCCGTGGTGCCGCCGACGACGTTGTTCTCCGCGCCCGCCTCGACCCGGAGGCCGACGTCGTTGGCGAGCGCGCCGGTGCCGGTGGCGTTCGTGCCGATGTAGTTTCCGCTGACGGTGTTCGCGTCGGTGCCGCCGCCGGTGATCAGGAGTCCGTACTCGGTATTTCCGCTGACGACGTTGCGTGCGCCGCCGGCCGCCCCGCCCACGGTGTTGCCCTGCGCGCCGCCGTCGATCGACACCCCGCTGTCGTTGGCGAGCGCGCCGGTGCCGGCGGCGTCCGTGCCGATGTAGTTGCCGAGGATCGTGTTGCCGTCCGTGCCGGCGCCGCTGATCTCGACGCCCTGCTCCTGGTTGCCGCTGATGACGTTGCGCGCGCCGCCGGCCGTCCCACCGACCACCGTGCTCTGCGCGCCGTCCTGAATCCGCACGCCCACCAGGTTGGGCAGGGCGGAGGTGCCGGCGGCGTCCGTGCCGATGTAGTTGCCGAGGATCGCGTTGCCGTCCGTGCCGGTGCCGCTGACGAGGACGCCCCAGTCGTCGTTTCCGCTGATGAGGTTGCGCGCGGAGGCCGTGGTGCCGCCCACCGTGTTGCCCTGCGCGCCGCCCTCGATGCGCACGCCGACGCCGTTGGGGAGGGCCGCGGTGCCGGCATCGTCGGTGCCGATGTGGTTGCCGAGGATGGTGTTGCCGTCCGTGCCGGGGCCGGTGATGTGGACGCCTTCGTTGTTGCTGACGCTGAGGCGGTTGCCGGTCCCTCCCGCATCGCCGATGGTGTTGTTCTGCGCGCCGCCGGTGATGCGTACGCCGACGCCGTTGGGCTCCAGGATGCCATTCGGGAGCGTCCCAAAGCTGTTGCACGTCACCGTGTGGCCGTCGCTGCCGTCGAGGAGGACGGCGGCGTCGTTCCAGGTGAGGATGAACAGGCCCCGGATCGTCGAGCCGTCGCTGCCGGGGGCGAGCGTCAGGCCGTCGGCGCCGGCGCCGGCGCCAGCGCCGTCGAGGGCGATCTGGAGCGTGCGCGCGCCCAGGGTGGCTCCGCACGCCGCGCCGGGTTCCGTCGTTCCGTCGAGGACGACGGGCGCGACCAGCGGGGGCAACGGGGTCTGCGGGTTGATGAAGTGCGGTCCGCCTCCCGGGATCGCGAAGTGGATGCTGTCCAGGGCGGCGTCCGTGTTGGCTTCCTGGAGGGCGGCGCGGAGGGTGCACACGCTCGCCGCGGTCTTGCAGAGGCCGTCGCCGGGGGTGGAGTCTCCCGCGTCGGCTGTGGATATGACGACGTAGGTGGCCTGCGCGGACGCGCCGGTGGTGCCGAGCAGCAGGACGAGTAGCAGGGCGCAGGCGCCGCGCCCGCCCGCGCGCAACGCCCCGGCTCGATTCGTTCCCGTGATCCGCACCATGGAGTCCTCCGGCCGGAGCCGGGCGCCCGTGAGAGAGACGACCGCCCGGCGCCTGCGCTGCACCGGGCTCACGGCGTGCAGCATACCGCGCCCGCCCGCCCGGAGTAAAGCGCCAATCGACAAGCGGCGCCAGGGTTCGGTAACCGGCGGCCCGGGCCGGCGTGCGGCTGTAAAAGCCAGGCAACGATGCGGGCCGCGCCGGACCGGCCACCGCGGCCGGGCGTCCCATGCGCGACCCTTTCACGCGATGATTCTGGCGATGCCTCTGTTGCTCCGCACGGTTGCCGGCGTGGTGGTGCTCGCGGCGGTGCACCTCTTCGGCGAGCGGCTCCGCGTTTTGCACGGCATGCCGCGCAGCCGATGGCTCTCGGCCGCTGGCGGGGTGTCTGCGGCGTACGTCTTCGTTCACCTCCTGCCCGAGCTGGCGCACGCGCAAGCCACCATCGAGGAGGCCACCGAAGGCGCGATCGCGTTTCTCGACCACCACATCTACCTCGTCGCCCTCGCCGGCCTGGTCACGTTCTACGGGCTGGAGCACCTGGCGAAGACCCGCTCCACGGGCGGGGCGCCGGAGGCCGGAGAGAACGACGCCGTCTTCTGGATCCACATCGGCTCGTTC
Source organism: Rhodothermales bacterium (assembly GCA_033721675.1). GTDB lineage: Bacteria > Bacteroidota > Rhodothermia > Rhodothermales > JAWWAN01 > JAWWAN01. Next base: position 8,848 of record JAWWAN010000055.1, read on the forward strand.
GCACTCTACAACGCCCTCGTCGGATATCTGCTGCTCCACCTGGACGAAGGCGGCGGGCCGGCCGTGGCGCTGTTCACGGTCGCCATGGCGCTCCACTTCGTCGTCAACGACGTCGCGCTGGCGTCGCATCACCAGGCGGCGTATCGGCGCAAGGGGCGATGGGTGCTGGCCGCCGCCGTACTGGTGGGCTGGCTGATAGGGGTCGTAGCCGAGGTGCCCGAGCCGGCCGTGGTGGTGCTGGTGGCGTTCCTCGCCGGTGGCATCATCCTCAACGTGCTCAAGGAGGAACTCCCCGAGGAGCGCGAGAGCCGCTTCTGGGCCTTCCTGGCCGGGGCTGCCGCCTACGCGGCTCTGCTGCTCGTACTCTGAACCCCCTCCCGAATCGTTATTTTCCGGTCGCGCCGGCACCGGCACCCCGCCGCCTCCGTTAGTCTCGTACGTCCGTCTCGCCGCCTGAATCCGTGCCGTCCTCATGAAAGCCACCCTCCTGAAACCCCTCTACGACCGCGCCATCGGTGGCCTGCCGCTGATGGGCACGCCGGCCGACGTGGCCCGCCGCTTCGCGCCTGCCGGCGCCGAAGATGCGCCGGCGGCTGACCGGATCGTGGCGTTCTATACGGGTCTGGGCGGCGCCACCGGCTTCGTCTGCGGCCTGCCGGGCTTCCTCCTCATGCCGGTGACGCTGCCGGCCAACCTGGCGGGCGTGGCCCTCATCCAGCTCCACATGAGCGCCACGTTCGCGCACCTCGGCGGCCACGACCTCCATGACCCCGCGACGCGGGACCGCTGCATCCGGTGCCTGCTGGAGAAGATCGACGCGCCGGGGCGCAACACCGAGGAAGAAGAGGCCGCCAGCCGCGTCTCGGTCAAGTTGCTGGAGCGGGGTGTGCGGCTCGTCCTCGAACAGACCACGCGCCTGGCCGGCAAGGCGGCGCGCAGCTACGCGCTCCGCAAGCTCGGCGCCCGGCGGATCCCGCTCTTCGGCGGCATCCTGGGGGCCGGCTCTGACGCCTACGTGACCGCGCACGTGGGCCGCTGCGCGCGCGCCGAATTCCTCGGCTGAGCCCGGAGGCGGCGTGCGGCCCCGAGGGCGGGGGCGGAGCCTCTGTCCATCCCGCAGCGTAGTTTCTGGGATGGATCTTACGCAATGAGCCGGCCCGGGGGGTCTTAGCGGCGTACACCCCTTTCGAGGCTTGCTCTGCGTGACCCTTCCCGCCGCCGACATCGAGAGACGCGTGCCAGCACCAGCGGACCGCCTGCCGGATCGGGAGCACCCGACGCACGTGGCGGACCCGGAGGTCTTCACCGCGGTCTTCCGCCGCTTCTACACGCCGCTGATCCGCTACGCACGCCGCCTCACGGGCGACGGCGTCTCGGCGGCGGACGTGTTGCAGGACGTCTTCGCCAAGCTCTGGGAAGACCGGCACCGCATCACGGTCGAGGTGTCGCTCCAGGCCCTGCTCTACACGATGGTCCGCAACCGGGCGCTCAACCTGCGGCGCCGGGCGCACCGCCACGCTCCGGACGTGGACGTCGAGGCCCTGCGGGATCACGCCGGGGAAGCCCCCGACGGGAGCGATGCTACCGAGGCGAACGAGCTGCGGCGGCACCTCTACCGCTGGGTGAGCGAGCTGCCGCCGCGCCGTGCCGAGGCCTTCACGCTCAGCCGCTACCACGGCCTCTCGCACGCCGAGATCGCCGCCCTCATGGGGGTGTCCGTCCGCACCGTAGATACGCACATCCTGCTGGCGCTGCGCGAACTGCGCCGCCGCCTCGATGCCCTGCACCAGCCCTGACGCCCTAGGACCCGCGCTGCCGTGAACGATTCTCGCTCAGACCATCCGGACCTCGACGCCCTGCTGCGCCAGGCCGCGCCGGACGACGCCGACCGGCTCCGTGAGGTGTGGAGGCTGGCCGGCCCCGACGAGCCGACCGCCTTCCCCGGCCCGCAGGCCACCGAGGCGGCTCTCCGCCGCCTGCGCCGCACGACCACAGATCGCCTCCCCGGCGCCAGCCGGCCCCCGCGTACCCCGGCGCGGGCCGCCCGCCCCCATCTCCGCCGCTACCGGATGCTTCTGCTGGCGGCTGCCGCCGTGGTGGCCCTCCTCCTGGGCGTAGCTTGGTGGATGCAGCCCGTCACGCAGACCGCGCCTTTCGGGCAGCGCCTCGCCGTGGAGCTGCCAGACGGGTCGCGTGCGGAGCTCAACAGTGGCACTTCGCTCCGCTACGCACGCCGCTTCGGCGCGGAGCGGCGCGTGGTGCTCGTAGGCGAGGCGTTCTTCGACGTCGCGGAGGATGCCGGGCGCCCCTTCCTCGTCGAGACGCACGACGCGGTGGTGCAGGTGCTGGGCACGCGCTTCGGCGTGCGCGCCTGGCCCGGCGAGCCGGAGGGCGGCACGGCCGTCGCCGTCGAGTCCGGCCGCGTGCTGCTGGCGCCTGCGGCTGCACCGGCGCAGTCCGTGACGCTGGCGGCCGGCGAGGCGCGGCGCATCGGGGCGGCGGGTCTGGCCGAGGCCGAAGCGCAGGGGGGCACCGTGGGCGATGCCATCGCCTGGCGCCGCGGCGACCTCGTCTTCAGAGACCGCCCGCTGGCCGTCATCCTGGCCGACGTCGAGCGGCGCTTCGCGGTGCAGGTGCAGGTCGACCCCGCTACGGTCCGGCAGCGCCGGTTCAGCGTGGAGCTGCGCCAGCCGCCCAGCGCCGAGGCCGTCGTGCGGGACCTTGCCGGGGCGCTCGGCCTACACTATCGGGAGACGGCCGACGGCTATGCGCTCTCGGTGGAATGACCTACGCGGACCGGCGGATGGGGTGAGGCGACCCGGTGAAAGAGTACGGCGGAGGCGCGGCGCGGCGGTGTTACTTGCCGCGCCGGCGCTGTGCGTGTTGGCGGCGGCGGGGTGGGGGGCCATGGCGCCGGATGCACGGGCACAGACGGCCGTCGAGGAGCGGTATACGTTCGCCCTGGTGGGCGTGCCGCTGGCCGAGGCCCTGGAGCGACTGCTGGAGGAGACCCGCCTGAGCCTGATCTACGAGACCGCACTGATCACCGACCGCACGGCCTATTGCCGGGCCGAGCGCCAGCCCGCCGAAGCCGTGCTCGCCTGCATCCTGC
>JAWWAN010000056.1:0-11911 GCA_033721675.1 Rhodothermales bacterium
ACGCCCAGCTCGCCCCCACGCCCGGCGCCGAGAATGCGCCGCCGCCGCCGGCCGTCGCCGAGATCTTCGAGATCCAGGGGGACGGCGTCGCCTCGCCCTTCGAGGGCGCGGTGGTGACCACGCAGGACAACGTGGTGACGGCGCTGGCCCCCGACGGCTTCTTCATCCAGACGCCTGCGGCACGCACCGACGGCGACCCCAACACGTCGGACGGCATCTTCGTCTTCACCGGCGGGCCGCCGGCCGTGAGCGTGGGCGACCAGGTGGACGTGACCGGCGAGGTGATCGAGTTCTTCGGGTTCACCGAGTTCGGCATCGGAGCCACCGTCTCCATCGACGGCCCCGGCCCCGGCTTGCCGCCTCCGGTGATGTTCGACGCCACCACGCCCTCGCCCGACCCCACCGCGCCGAGCTGCGCCGTGAGCGGGACGAGCGACGTCGAGACGTCCAACTTCGAGTGTTTCGAGGGGATGCGGGTGACGATGAGCGGGACTGTCGGCGAATCCAACCAGGCGTTCGGGTCCGACCCGATCGCAGAGGTGTTCGTGCGGGCGGGCAGCCGGGCATTCCGAGAGGAGGGCGTCGAGTTTCCGCCGCCGTTCGCCCTGCCGCCCGCCATCCCGATCTGGGACGGCAACCCCGAGGTCTTCGAGCTCGACCCCGACAAGCTCGGCCTCCCGAACCTCATCATCCCGGCCGGCTCCACGTTCGACGCCGCTGGCGTCGTGGGATTCGACTTCGGCGACTACGAGCTGTGGCCCGCTTCGCTGACGGTCGATCCGGCGGTGCTGCCCGCGCCGGTCCCGGCGCCTGCGCCGGGGGAAGGCACGGTGGCTTCGTTGAACCTCTTCCGCCTCTTCGACGACGTCGACGACCCGCCGAGCCAGGACGCCCAGGGCAACACGCGGGACGACGTCGTGGTGCCGACGGCCGAGTATCAGGTGCGGCTGGAGAAGTTCTCCCGCTACATCCGCGACGTGTTGCGGTCGCCGGACGTGCTCGCCGTGCAGGAGGCCGAAAAGCTGGGCGTTCTCGAAGATCTCGCCGCCCGCATCGCGGCCGATGCGCCGGGCGTCGTCTACGAGGCCTTCCTCGTCGAGGGCAATGACATCGGCACCATCGACGTCGGTTACCTCGTCCGCACGGATCGCGTGACGGTCGACGCCGTCACGCAGCTCGGCAAGACCGAGACGTTTTTCGACCCGACGGACGGCAGCGTCGATCTCATCTTCGACCGCCCGCCGCTGCTTTTGGAGGGGCAGTTCGTGGGCGGGCGCGCGATCGCCGTGTTGAACCTCCACCTCCGCTCGCTCAGCGGGATCGAGAACTCGGAGCGCGTGCGCCGCAAGCGCCTCGAAGGTGCTCAGTCCGTGGCGCAGAAGGTGCAGGACTTTCAGACCACGACGGATACCGGACTCGCCGTGGTGGGCGACTTCAACGCCTTCGAGTTCACCGACGGCTTCGTCCACGTCGTCGGGCGGATCCAGGGCGATTTCGACGATGCACGCGACACCGAGGCCGGCCCGGACCTCGTCGATCCGAACCTCACGAACCAGGTGGTGAACCTGCCTGCGGAGGCGCGCTACTCGTTCGTCTTCCGGGGCAACGCGCAGGTGCTCGATCACGCGCTGACCACCGCCGCGCTCGACGCCGCCGTCACCGGCTTCGCCTACGGGCGCGGCAATGCCGACGCCGCGCGCGTGCTCCTGGATGATCCGGCCACGCCGCTCCGCGCCTCGGACCACGACGGGCTGGTGCTCTTCCTCGACGTGACGCCCCCGGAGATCACCGTCGCCGAGGATCCCATCGTGCTGTGGCCTCCGAACCACAAGTACCAGTCCGTCTTCATCGAAGACATCGTGACCGAGGTCACCGGCGCCTCGCTCGGCGACGTGTACATCGTCGAGGTCGCCAGCGATGAACCGGAGAACGGCGACGGGGATGGCAACACGATGAACGACATCGTCGTGGTCGATTGCCAGACGGTGGATCTCCGCGCGGAGCGGCAGGGCGGCGGCAACGGGCGGGTCTACACGATCACGCTGGCTGCCGAGGACGAGGCCGGGAACGTGGGCACGGCGCAGTTCCCGGTATGGGTGCCGAAGAGCAAAAAGACGGATGCCGTAGATGACGGACCGGCATACACGGTAGCCAGCGGATGCACCGCCCCGCCTCCCGCTGCCCGCGCGGCCGATGCGCTCAGCGGGCCGGCGGCCCTGCCCCAGGCAAACGTACCGGAAGCGTATGCGCTGGCCCCGAACTACCCCAACCCCTTCAACCCGCGCACGACCATCGAATTTGCTCTCCCCGAGGCCACGCCGGTGCGTCTGGCGGTCTACGACGTGACGGGCCGCGAGGTCGCCCGCCTGGTAGACGGCAGCCTGGATGCCGGCCGCCACCGCGTCACGTTCGATGCCACCGGGCTACCGAGCGGGATCTATTTTTATCGCATCACAGCGGGCGTCTTTGCGGAGACCCACCGCATGGTGTTGGTGAAGTAGCGCGGTCTGCGCACGGAACTGCAAGCGCGGCGGCCTCCTCACCTCGCGGGGAGGGAGGCCGCCCGGTTGCGAAAGAGCGGGATGTTCGTACATTGAAGAAGGTGGTGCCTGTCCAGGCGCTGCGTCCCACCAATCGCAGACTGAGATGAGTGTGTTGAACAAGCGACGCCGCAAGGAACTGATCATCGCCCTCGGGGTGCTGGCCGCGATTGCCATGCTGTTCATCCTCGCGGGCGTGCTGAGCTGAGCACGGCGATGCGCCCTCGGTGTACTCAGGGCTGGCACTCGTCGCACGGGCACATGGCGCGCAGGCGTTCCCACGAGTAGATCCCTGCGTTGTGGCCGTCGTCCCAGTGCAGGCGCAGCCCGATGCTGCCCGCCGGCTCGATGCGCACCGCGTTCCATCGCATCAGCGAGGGGAGGCGGAAGAGCGCGGGGTCCGGCAGGCTCTGCATATTCTCGTGGCCCCGGCACGCGGCACACGGGCAGGCGCGCCGCAGGCCATCCAGCGGGAAAGCCGTGACGTGGCCGTCGCGCCAGGTGATCGTGAGGGTCTGCGCCTCGGCGTCGAGTTCGACGCGGCGCGCGATCGTCGTCGGGTCCATCACGGGATCCTGAAAAACACAAGAGCCCCGGCACCCGTCGCGACGGATGCCGGGGCTGCTGGATCGATACGCAGGCGTCAGGAGAGTTCTTCGGCCTCGGCGGGAGCGCCCAGGAACGGGTAAATCTCCTTCAGCAACACCTGGAGCTTGGTCCGGCCTCGGTTGATGCGGCTCTTGACCGTGCCCATCGGCAGGCCGGTGATCTCGGCGATCTCGTCGTAGGCCAGCTGCTGGATGTCACGCAACACGACGACCTCGCGGAAGTCCGGCGGGATCTGGTCGAGCGCTTCCTGGATGTACTTGTCCTGGAGCGTGCTCTCCGTGTGACGGTCCGGCGAGAACGACTCGTCCGGGATCGCCAGCTCGTACTCCTCGTTGTCCCGGTTGACGGACTGGATGGAGTACATGCGGCGGCGCTTGCGCTTGCGGTACTCGGAGCGCGCCAGGTTACCGGCGATGGTATAGAGCCAGGTGGAGAACTTGGCGATGCGCTGGTAGCTATGGCGGTTGCGGTAGACACGCAGGAACGTCTCCTGCAGCAGGTCTTCGCACCGCTTGGTGTCTCCGAGGAACCCATACAGGTAATGCATGAGGCGCTCGCTGTACCGATCCACGAGGATGTTGAACGCCTCGACCGTGCCGGCCTGGAACTGCTCCATCAGGTCCTCGTCGCTCATCTGCTGGAGCGCTTCGTACCGGTTGGAGGCCGACCGCTGCTGCTTCTCGGTCTTGCGGATGACGCGTGATCTATGTGCCACGTTGCACCTGCTGTCTGGTGGGTGGAAGATGGCGGTAGTCTTTCAAAGCGGAACGCGCCTGCCGGATCGACGTACGAAGAGACCCTGGGCAGTGCGCGGCTTCTGCATTTCAAAGATACGGCGGCATGTGATTGCGTTCCGTAACGATTCAGTCCGCCTGCGGCGCACGCGTTACGGACCGGTCTGTACGGGAGGCGGCGGGTAAATACCCAACGCCACAAATCCTGCTATTATTACGGAATCGCTGACAAACTTGCAGGCGTGTCGCTCGATTTCCTCGCAAGTTCAAGGTGAATACCCCTCCCGGGGCTTCCCCACCCATACGGCAAGAGCCGTACCACCTCTGTTCGAGTAGCAGGCCAGGAGGTTTCGCGCCGATGAAATCTCTGTGTGGGCGAGCGGCCTAAACGGCTGATACTATTCGGGATCAAGTGATGGGGAGGTGGGGCATAGAAGGGGGCCGTCACGCGCTGCGTGGGCACCTCTGCGGAATCGGAGGGAGGGATTTCGTAGACTGAGGGAAGCCGCCGTCCAGCTTTCCACACAGATCGGTATCCGGGACCATGAAACGCTTGAGCTCGCTCCTCCTCGTTCTCGTTCTGACCGTGTTGCAGGGGCCGGCCCCGGCCGTAGCGCAGGAGGCGCCGCGCTACGTCCTCGCCATCCATGGCGGCGCCGGAACGATCACGCGCGACGCCATGACGCCGGAGCTCGAAGAAGCGTACCACGACGCCCTTCGGGAAGCCCTCGAAGCGGGCCACCGGATCCTCTCGGCAGGAGGGTCCAGCCTGGACGCCGTCGTGGCGACGATTCAGGTGATGGAGGCCTCGCCCCTCTTCAACGCCGGCGTCGGGGCCGTCTTCACCAGCGAGGGGACCGTCGAGCACGACGCCTCGATCATGGACGGCCGCACCCGCGACGCCGGGGCCGTCTCCGGGCTCAAGCACATCGAAAGCCCGATCGCCCTGGCGCGGTCGGTGATGGAGCAATCGCCCCACGTGATGCTCTCCGGCGCCGGCGCCGAACGCTTCGCCGAGGAGCAGGGATTCCAGAAGGTCCCGAACGAGCATTTCCACACGGACCGCCGCCGCCGCCAGCTCGAACGCGCCCAGGAAGCCGAGCGCGGGACCGGCCCGACCGGCGACGCCGCGCTGACACCCGACGACCGCGAGGCCGACGCCCACCGCTTCGGCACCGTCGGCGCCGTGGCCCTCGACCGGGACGGAAATCTCGCCGCCGGGACGTCCACGGGAGGCATGACCAACAAGCGCTTCGGTCGCGTCGGCGATTCCCCCATCATCGGGGCGGGCACCTATGCGGACAACGAGACGGCCGCGATCTCGTCCACCGGCCACGGCGAGTTCTTCATTCGGGGCGTCGTCGCCTACGACATCGCCGCGATGATGCGCTACGCGGGGCTCGACCTCACCGCGGCGGCCAACGCCGTCGTGATGGGCCGGCTCGGCGATCTCGGCGGGACCGGCGGCGTGATCGCCCTGGACCGCCACGGCAATGTCGCCGCGCCGTTCAACACACCGGGCATGTACCGGGGGTGGATCGACGCGGAGGGCAACGTCGAGATCTTCATCTACCGGCACTGACCGAGGCCGCGAGCGTCCAGCCCGGGTCGGCGCGGGTGTCTGCTGTGGTGGACAGCCCGCCGGGCGCGGCGGACGATTCTCGGAAAATCGCGTGGAGAGCCGGCCCCGGTTCGCTGTTTGCAGGGAGCGCGACCGAGGGGGGCGCACCGGTGCCCCCTCATCGCCATCCCGACCGACCGAGAGGTGCCCCATGCGCTCATGGATTCTGAGTTCCGCGCTCGCCGTGCTGGCTCTGCTAGCCACCGGATGTGACGAAGGCCCCGTGGGCCCGCCCGGCCCGCCGGGCAACGCGAACGTGTTCAGCCTATCCTTTACGTTCGACTATAACGGCGCGCTGTTCAACGGCGCCGTCGCGTCCGAGCAGTATGACGTCCCGGCCATCACGCCTTCCGTGGTCGACGAAGGCGCCGTGCTGGTCTACTACCGCTTTGCCGACACGTGGACGGCGCTGCCGTACACGCTCAGCGTCGAGGCCGCCGACGATCCGCCGCGCGTCGATTATACCGCGACGTTCGGGTACGCCTACGACGACCAGTTCATCGAGGTCTTCGTCGAGTCGTCCAGCGATGACGAGGTCGTGCTGGACGAGATCGGGGCCACCGAACTCTTCGGCAGCCCGATCGCGATGAAAGCCGTGATCATCGACGGATTCGCCTTCGGCAAGAACAGCCCGGTGGATCTGACGGATTATGAGGCCGTGCGCGCCTACTTCGGGCTCCCCGAATAGCGACCGTCTGCGAGGGATCGTGGGCCGGTGCACGCAGCGGCACCGGCCCACTGTGTGCTCCCCTCGGACAACCTTGCTTTGGGCTCGACGTACAAGGGCCACTCGATTTCTTGCACCCTGCCGGACGCGGCTCCGGCCGTCCTGTCATGCGTCTGCCTCCCGGCCCCGTTGCCCGAAGAGCGCCGCGTGCCGCCGCTGCGGTCCTGGCCGCCGTCCTGATGCTCGGGCTGGCCGCCTGTGAGCCCCGCAGCGCGCCGGAGCCGACCGACGGCTACACCTTCCGCACCGCCGCGGACGATACCGCCGCCGTCAAGGTCTACATGGGGCGTGAGATCGCTCCGGTGACGGCCTCGCACGATACCAGCACCGGCGCTGCCGACCGCGACCCGCGCGCGATCAACGAGTTTCCGGATCGGGTGGTGGAAGCCCTCGATCTGCGCCCCACCGACGTGGTGGCCGACATCGGCGCGGGGACGGGCTATTTCACCTTCCGGCTGAGCCCGCGGGTACCCCGGGGCCGCGTCCTCGCGGTAGACATCGTGCCCGCGATGCTGGCGGCCGTGGAGCAACGCGCCGCCGAGGAGTCCATCGAAAACGTCGAAACGATCCTCGGCACCGAAGACGATCCGAGGCTGCCGGCCGGTTCCGTGGACGTCGCCCTCATCGTCGGGTCTTATCACGAATTCTCCCATCCCCGCGAGATGATGGAGCGCATCGTCGAGGCGTTGCGGGCCGGCGGCCGGGTGGTGCTCGTGGAGTATCGCGCGGAAGACCCCACGCTGCCCGTCCCGCGCTTGCACACGATGAGTGAGGCGCAGGCGCGCCGCGAGATGAGCGCCGTGGGGTTGGTGTGGCGGCAGACCAAAGACATCCTGCCGCAGCAGCATTTCATGGTCTTCGAGAAGCCGGCACGCGGCCCGGTAGGGTGAGCCAGGCGGCGATATGCCCGGAGAGTTCACGGGCCGGGCGGGAACGGCCTGCATGAAGTTGCAATTAGAGGGGGCCGGGGTCGTACTGCGCATCGACGACCGCGCGAGCTGCCGCTATGGACTATGGGGAGGTTCCTGATAGCTACCGTCCCCGGGGCGTCGTATGATGGCGTTGTTCACTATGCATTGGGGAGGGACGGATTGCCGAGGGTTGGGTCGTAGCGATCGAGGCATCGCCGGAAGGATTCTCCGGCGCGGTCGCACGGCGCCATGGTGTTCTTCGCCCGATCCGACGGAGAGTTGCGATCCGGCGCTATGATGAGGCTCCAGTACCGTACGATGCTGGCCGGGTGCCGGGCTGCCGCGCGCGTCCGGCGGTGCGCAGGGCTGCTCGTGAGTCTGGCGGTGTGGGGCTTCGCGTTGGCGCCGGCGGCCTCCGCGCAGGCGTTGCCGCTGCACGAGGAGTGGCGCTGGGTACAATTCAAGGTGGATTCCGGGCTGCCCTCGAATAGCGTCCATGCCCTCGTGGAAGAGGCCGACGGCACCCTGTGGGCGCTCACCGAGGCCGGCCTCGCCTGGTACGACCGCTTCCGGTGGCACGCCGTCGGGGAGGGGCGCTTCGAGTCGCTCGTCCCGCTCCCCGGCGGAGGCCTCGCCGGGACGCTCTACGGCAGGCTGGCCTTCATCTCGCAGGAGGGCGCTCGCATCCTCCCGCTCCGCTACGGGGGGCAGCCGCTGCGGGTGGACCTCGTGGCGCCGCTGGACGACGGGGCGCTGGTGCTCGCTACCTCCCGGGGCCTGATGCGCTACGACGGAGGTGCGGCACGGCCGATGGCGATGCCTGTCCCGCCGGAGGAATGGACGGGCACCGCCGTCGGCCTCCACCGCTCCCGGGGTGGGCGCGTCTGGCTCACGCTGCCGCGTGGAGTCTTCTACTGGGAAGGTACCGGGTGGAAGGAGTTTACCTCGGTCCCGATGGAGTTCGTCGAGGAACACTCCTATGGTGGGGCGGCCGGCGTGATCCACGAAGACTACCGGGGGCTCTGGACGTGGCGCCCCGGCGAGGCCCCGCGGCGTGCGCGCGAGGGCCAGACGACGGGCCTCATGCAGGCCCTGGGGCTCTCCCCACAGGGGCACGGGCTCGCCGTGTTCACCGATGGGATGGTCCTCTCCCGTGAAGCCGGTCAATGGCGCGTGCTCGACGACCAGCCCGACGCGCTCGACTTCCCCCAGGTGCTCTACTTCCAGCGCGACGGCGACCTCTGGGTGGGCACGGACCGTGGGCTCTACCGCTTCCGTGCGAACGCGAACCGATGGGACCAGTGGCCCACCGTGCCCGGCGTGGAACGGCCGACGGTGAACGCACTGATCCGCACGGCGGACGGCGCGTTCTGGGCCGGCACCGGCACGGGGTTGCTCATCCGAGATCCCGACGGCGCCGTGCGCCACGTGGACGACGCGCTCGGGGAGCCGTTGCGAGGCATCACCGGGCTCGCCGAAGATGCCGATGGAGGCGTGTGGGTCACCAGCGGCTCGTCCTTCGTAGGCGCCTACCGCTGGCATCAGGGCGCGTGGAGCCGGGTGGGGCCCGAAGACGGCCTGCCCTCCCCGATTCACCGCATCCGCACCGACCGCAGGGGGCGCCTCTGGTTCCTGGGGATCAACGGCAGGGCCGTCGATCCGACCCGGCCGGAGCCCGGTGCCTTCGTGCTCGATGGAGATCGCTTCGTCTCGTTCGGCGAGGAAGACGGGATGCCGAGCGGACGCGTCTACGACTTCTCCGAGGCGCCGGACGGCACCTTCTGGTTCGCGACCCTGAGCGGTCTCAGCGCATTTACCGACGGCGTGTGGCGCCACTGGGATGACGAGAACGGGCTTCGCGAAGACCGCGTCTTCACCGTCCACGCCGCCCGCGACGGCCGGGTCTGGTTCGGGCATCAGAAGAGCGGCCTGGGATACTTCGGCCAGGACGGGCGCCCCGCCTATTTCACCACGGCGGACGGCCTCGTCTCGGATGAGATCTGGGAAATCACCGAGGACGCCGACGCGACGCTCTGGTTTTCGTCGAGCGACGGCCTGGGCAGCTATCGAGACGGTCGGTTTTCCTCGTTCGGGGTGGCGGAGGGCATGCACCGGCCGAAGTGCTGGCCGGTGCTCCCGCTGGGAGATCGCGTCGCCGTGGGCACGCTGGGGGGGAGTGTCATGGAACTGCGGTTCGACGAAGCGGCCAACCCGCCCCCGTACGTCGTCATCAGCGAGCCCTTGACCGAGCGGGATCGGGTCTTCGCGCGATGGAAGGTCCATCCGTTCGATGGAGCGATCCCCATGGACCACGTGGAGACGCGCTTCCGCCTCGACGACCAGCCGTGGAGCCCCTGGGGGACGAGCCGCGAGGCCACGCTCTACGGCCTCACGCCGGGCTCCCACCGCCTCGCGGTGCAGGCCAAGGGCCTCTTCGGGCAGGTCGCGCCGGAAGGCATCTCCCTGGCCTTCCGGGTCGCCCCACCGTTTTATCTCCAGCCGCTTTTCGTGGGTGGCGTGGGAGTGCTGCTGGGGGCCATCTTCATCCTGGGGTTCAACCTGTGGTTCACCCGCCAGCGGCACGTCGCCGAGATTCGGAACCGCGAGGCGAGCCTGGCCGAGGCCCAGCGTGTGGGCCGCACGGGGAGCTTCGACCTGAACCTGCAGACGCGCCGCCTCACTTTCAGCCGGGAGCTCTACCGCCTCCTCGCCCTGGATCCGAGCCTCGAGCCCCTGACGCTGGACGTCGTCTTCAATCAGGTGATCAGCGAGGAAAACCGGCAGACCCTGCAGCGTGCGCTCCAGGAGGCGATCCGTACGGGCGAGACCACCTGGCTCGAATACCGCTTCCGCCGTGGGGACGGCGTCGTGCGCTACGCCTTCACCCAGGGCCGGTGCCTCTACGCCGAAGACGGCACGCCGGTGCGCGTGGTGGGCACCGTGCAGGACGTAACGGCGCGGCGGCAGGCCGAGGAGGCCGCCCGCGCGGCGCACGAGGCGCTCCTCACGCAGCAGCAGCGAGAGAAGGAGCGCGTAGAGGCCGAGCTCGCGCGGGCGCGCGAAGACCTCGTCCGCCACACCCGTCTCGCCACCATCGGGCAGGTCGCGGCCAGCATCGCACACGAATTGCGCAACCCCCTCGGTGCCGTCCGCAACGCGGTCTACATGCTCCGGCGGATGGTCTCCGCCGGGCGCGAGGCGGATCTGCAGGATTACCTGGAAATCATCGACCAGGAGGTGGTGGTCGCCAACGACATCATCACCGAACTCCTCGCGATGAGCCGGGCCCGGATGCCGGAATGCCAGATGGTGGACCTGGAGAAGGCCGTCGAGGAGGCCTTCGCCCGCGTCGAGGAGGCCGGCAGCGTCGAGCTGGACGTCGTGCTGAACCAGCGCCCCTACCTCGTCAGCGCGGATCCGGGACAGCTCCGGCAGATCTTCGTCAACCTCTTCACGAACGCCGTCCACGCCATGCAAGGCGAAGGGCGCATCGGGGTCGCGGCCCGGACGGAAGAGGACTACGACGTCGTCACCGTGCACGATACCGGGCCGGGGGTGCCCCCGGATCAGGCCGCCCTGTTGTTCGAGCCGCTCTACACGACCAAGGCCCGCGGCACCGGGCTGGGGCTCGCGATCTGCCGCGAGATCGCGGAGCGCCACGGCGGCACGTTGTACCTGGACCCCGACGCCGAGGGGCCCGGTGCCTGCTTCCGCCTCTACCTGCCCGTAGCGCCCCCGCCGGGCGCGGCGGCGCCTCTCGACCCCCCGGCCCGGCACCCCACGGCCCACCGGACCACCCCCTGAGCGAACGCAACCCGCCCTCTCGCCATGCCGGATTCCCTCCTGCACACGCCGCACGTGCTCATCGTCGAAGACAACGACGCGCAGCGGCGTGTGCTCACCGATCTGATCCGCGCCGAGGGCTACATCCCGATCGCGTGCGCGCGCGCGGCAGAGGCGTACGAATGGATCGCCTCGCAGGAATTCGCCGTCGCTGTGCTCGACCTGAAGCTGCCCGACGTGGTCGGCACCGAGATGCTGCGCGCGCTCGAAGCGGCCGGGCAGCGCACGCAGGCCATCATCCACACCGGCTTCGGCTCCTTCGAATCCGCCCGTGACGCCGTCAACCTCGGCGCCTTCGCGTACGTCGAGAAGCTCGGGCAGCCGGAAGAGCTGGTACGCACGGTGCACCGGGCCGTGCAGGCCTGGACGGCCGAACGGCTCCAGCGGACCGAGGAAGACTACCGGCGCCTCATCGAGTCGGTGCAGGCTGTGGTGTGGCGGGCCCTGCCCGATGCTTCGATGAACACGTTCGTCAGCCGAGAGGCCGAGGCGTTGCTCGGCTATCCGGTAGAGCAGTGGCTGACCGAGGCCCGGTTCTGGGAGAACCACATCCATCCGGAGGACCGCGAGGAGACGGTGGCCTATTGCGAGCAGGCCACGCGCGAGCGGCGCCCGCACGCGCTCGAATACCGCATGATCGCCGCCGACGGGTCCATCGTGTGGGTCCGCGATCTCGTCAATGTGCTCTGCGAGGGGGAGGAGGTGGTCGAGCTCGTCGGGGTGATGGTCGATATCACCGAGCGGCGGCGGGTGGAGGCCGCCGTCCAGCGGCGCGATACGATTCTGGCGGCCGTCAGCTATGCGGCCCGCGAGCTGGTGCGGGAGACCCTCTCGGAGGAGTTGATGACGGACGTCCTCGAACGGATGGGCCGCGCGGCCGGGGTCGGCCGCGCCTACCTGTACTCCCACTCCGACGATGCCGCCGA
>JAWWAN010000057.1:0-11878 GCA_033721675.1 Rhodothermales bacterium
CGAAGGAAAGAAGCAACGCGACGTTGAGGCCGCCGAGAAGCAGGCCGAGAAGGAAAAGCGCCAGACCGAGAAGGAAGAGGCGGCTGAGGCAGCATCGTGAAACGGGCAGACGTGACCGTGAACTCCCTGGCACCGTCGTGCCAGACTGCGTTCACGCAGCACTTTTCACGCTTCAGAGCAATCATGTAGCACCCCCAAAGATTCGATTAATAGACATGGCTATTTCCGCACAAGACGTTAAGCGACTCCGCGACATGACGGGCGTCGGCATGATGGACTGCAAGAAGGCGCTCCAGGAGGCCGACGGCGACTTCGACGCGGCCGTCGAGCTGCTGCGCAAGAAGGGCCAGAAGGTGGCCGCCAAGCGCGCCGACCGCGAGGCCAACGAAGGCGTCATCGCCGCCGCCCTGGCCGACGACGCGTCCGCCGGCGCCCTGGCCGAGGTCAACTGCGAGACCGACTTCGTCGCCCGCAACGACGACTTCCAGGCCTTCGCCGACAAGGTCGCGGCCCTCGTCCTGCGCGAGCGCCCGGCCGACCTCGACGCGCTCAAGAACACCGAATACCGGGACGGCCGCACCGTGGCCGAGGCCCTGACGGACCTGACCGGCAAGATCGGCGAGAAGATCGACGTCCGCCGCTTCGCCCTGCTGGAGAGCGAGGGGGGCCGGGTGGTCTCCTACATCCACCCCGGCAGCCGCCTGGGCGTGCTCGTAGACGTGCAGGGCAACGGCCAGGTGGAAGACGCCGGCCGCGACGTGGCCATGCAGGTGGCCGCCCTCAACCCCGTCGCCACCAGCCGCGACGAGGTGCCCGAGGACGTCAAGCAGAAGGAGATGGAGATCGCGCGGGATGCCGCCCGCAACGAGGGCAAGCCCGAGCAGATCCTCGACCGGATCGCCACGGGCAAGCTGGAGCGCTACTACAAAGACTACGTCCTGCTCGAGCAGCCCTTCGTCAAGGACTCGTCCAAGACGGTCCAGCAGATGCTCGCCGAGCAGAACGCGAACGTCCGCACCTTCGTCCGCTTCGCCCTCGGCGACTGACGCCGGCGCCGGCCGCGCGGCACCGATCCAGGAGGCACCCTCGCCGCGCGGGGGTGCCTCTTTTTTTGGGGCGCCCGTGTGCAGATTGGATGGATGATTGAAAAGCTGGGTGGCCCGGCGTAGTTTGGGGTACTTTTGCCCAGCCGGACCCCCTGCATGCCCGACCCCGACACGAACGGCCGCCCGGCGCTCCGCTACGAGCGCATCCTGCTCAAGCTCAGTGGCGAGGCGCTGCTCGGCCAGAAACCCTTCGGCATCGACGCCGAGGTCCTCGGGCGGTATGCCCGCGAGGTCGAGCAGCTCGTCGCGGCCGGGGGGGGAGGTAGCCATCGTCATCGGCGGGGGCAACATCTTCCGGGGCGTCAACGCCACGCAGGGCATGAAGCGCGCCCACGCCGATTACATGGGCATGCTCGCCACGATGATCAACGCGATGGCGTTGCAGGATGCCCTGGAGCAGATCGGCCTCCACACGCGCCTGCAGAGCTCGATCAAGATGGAGGAGATCGCCGAGCCGTTCATCCGGCGCCGCGCGATCCGCCATCTGGAGAAGGGGCGGGTGGTGATCTTCGGCGCGGGCACCGGCAACCCCTATTTCACCACAGATACCGCCGCCGCCCTCCGCGCCCTGGAGATCGACGCCGACGTGCTGATGAAGGGCACGCGCGTGGATGGCGTCTACACCGCCGACCCCGAGCGCGACCCCGCCGCCCGGCGCTTTACCCGCATCCACGGGTCCGACGTGCTCCGGCGCGACCTCCGCGTGATGGACCTGACGGCCTTCACGCTCTGCCGCGAATCCGGCATGCCGATCATCGTCTTCGACATGAACACGCCCGGCAACCTCCTCCGCGTGGCGCGCGGCGAGGCCGCCGGCACGCTCGTCCACTGGAGCGACCCGCCCACCGACGCCGAGTACGAAGAAGCCCGACCGACCGATGCTTGACGACGTCCTGGAACTCATCCTCGCCGACGCGCAGGAGCACATGGACAAGACGCTCGACCACCTGCGCACCGAGCTCAACGCCATCCGCGCCGGGCGGGCCAGCCCATCGATGCTCCAGAACGTCCGCGTCGATTACTACGGCACGCAGACGCCACTCAACCAGATGGCCTCCGTCGGAGCGCCGCAGCCGGATCTGCTGGTGGTGCAGCCGTGGGACGGCTCGGCGCTGAGCGCCATCGAGAAAGCCATCATCACCGAGAACCTCGGCCTCAACCCCTCGAACGACGGCAAGATCATCCGCATCCCCGTCCCACCGCTCTCCGAGGAGCGCCGCCGCGACCTCGTCAAGTCCGCCCGCGCCAAGGGCGAAGAGGCCAAGATCTCCGTCCGCAACATCCGCCGCCACGCCAAGGACGAGATCAAGCGCGCCAAGGATGACGAGCACCTCTCCGAGGACATGTGCTACCACGCCGAAGAGAAGCTGCAGGAGATGACGAACGAGTACGTCGGCAAGATCGACGCCATCCTGGACCACAAGGAAGGCGAGATCATGGAGGTGTGATGGGGGACTGGGGACTGGGGTTCTTTCCCCGCCCCCCAGTGGCCAGTCCCCAATAACCAAAATTGCATTAAGCCGCCGGGGAGTGGCAACAATCCGGAATCGAAACTCTACAACCCGCCATCGGGAGAGGTGCCGGAGTGGTCGAACGGGCTCGCCTGGAAAGCGAGTGTACCCTTCACGGGGTACCGAGGGTTCGAATCCCTCCCTCTCCGCCGACAAAGCCGAACCGTCCGTTCGGCTTTTTTGGTTTCTCGCTCTAATGCACGCAGGCCCATGATCGCGAGCATGACCGGCTTCGGGCGCGGCAGCGCCCATGCCCACGGCATCACCGCCACCGTCGAGCTGCGGTCGGTCAACAACCGCTTTCTCGACGTCTCGGTGCGGATGCCGCGCAGCCTGGCCGAACACGAGGCGGACGTGCAGGCCGCACTCAAGGACGCCTTCGAGCGGGGCCGCATCACCGTGGCGGTGCAGCTGGAGCGCGAGGCGGACGAGGAAGCGCTGCCCGTGGCGGTCAACGCGCCGGTCGCGCGGGCGTACGGGCGCCTGCTCGAACGCCTCCGCGAGGCCGCCGGCATCGAGACGCCCGTCACGCTGGATCAGGTGCTGCGGTACAGCGACGTGCTGACGACCGCCGAGGAGCCTCCGGAAGCGGCGGCGGAGGCGTGGGCCGTCGTCCGCGAGGCGCTCGCCGACGCCATGGAGGCACTCCGCACGATGCGCCGGCAGGAGGGCGCTGCGCTGCATGCCGACCTCACCGCCCGCCTGGACGCCCTGGAGGCCACGCTGGAGGACGTCGAGCGCCGCGCGCCCCTCCGCATCGAAGAGGCGCGCGCGCGCCTCCACGAACGCCTCCGCGCCGTCCTCGACGATGCCCGCATCGACCCGGACCGGCTGGAGCTGGAGGTCGCCCTCGTGGCCGACAAGCTCGACGTCACCGAGGAGTGCGTCCGGCTGCGCTCCCACCTGGCGCTCTTTCGCGAAGCCCTCGGCGGCGGCGAGGCCGTCGGGCGGCGGCTCAACTTCCTCACCCAGGAGATCCACCGCGAGGTCAACACCATCGGCTCGAAGGCGAACGACCCGCAGGTGGCCCACCTCGCCGTGGGGATGAAGGAAGTGGTGGAGAAGATCCGGGAGCAGGTGCAGAACGTAGAATAATCTGGGGTCTAACGCGCCTATGCCCAGGATCGTCGCCTTCACGGCCCCGAGCGGCTCGGGAAAGACGACCATCGCCCGCGCGGTGCTGGCGGCGATCCCCGACCTGCGGTTCTCCGTCTCGGCCACGACGCGGGCGCCCCGCGAGGGCGAGCGCGACGGCGTCCACTACCACTTCGTCAGCGAGGCGGATTTCCGGAAGCTCATCGCCGAGGGCCGGCTCGTCGAGTACGAAGAAGTCTACCCCGGCAAGCTCTACGGCACGCTGCGGAGCGCCGTCGAAGACGTGGATCACCCCGTCCTGCTCGACGTCGAGGTGCTCGGCGCGCTCAACGTGAAGCGCCTCTACGGCGACGACGCCCTGGTGGTCTTCATCCGGCCGCCTTCGCTGGCGGTGCTGGCCGAGCGCCTGCGCCGCCGCGCGACGGAGACCGAAGAGAGCTTCGCCGTGCGCATCGAGCGGGCGCGCGAAGAGATGCAGTACGCGGACCGCTTCGACGCCGTGGTGGTCAACGACGACCTCGACGCCGCCATCGCCGAGGCGCTGCGGCTCGTGCAGGACTTCCTGGCCCGCTAACCCGCCTCCCGATCCCGATGGCTCTCGAAGGCCGCAAACTCCTCCTCGGCGTCACGGGCAGCATCGCCGCCTACAAGGCCGCCGAGCTGGTGCGCCTGCTGAAGAAGGCGGGCGCCGAGGTGCAGGTGCTGATGACGCCGGACGCCGCGCGCTTCATCCCGCCGCTCACCCTCGGCACCCTTTCCGAGCGCGAGGTGCTCGTCGAGATCTTCCCCGAGAACGCCGAAGGGAGCTGGACCAAGCACGTCTCGCTCGGCCTCTGGGCGGACCTCTTCGTGGTGGCGCCCGCGACGGCGCAGACCGTGGCGAAGCTGGCCCACGGCTTCTGCGACACCATGCTGACGGCGACGGCGCTGGCCGCCCGCTGCCCGCTCCTCGTCTGCCCGGCGATGGACCACGACATGTACCTGCACCCCGCCACCCAGGCCAACCTGGAGCGGCTGCGGGCGCACGGCGCCGCCGTGATGACGCCCGGCTACGGCGAGCTGGCGAGCGGGCTGGTGGGCCACGGCCGGATGCCCGAGCCCGAAGCGATCCTCGCGCGCATCGGCGAGGCGCTGGCCGAGGATCCCGCCACGACACCGCTCGCCGGCCGGCACGTGCTCGTCACCGCCGGCCCCACGCGCGAGCCCATCGACCCGGTGCGCGTGATCACGAACCCCTCGACGGGCACGATGGGCTATGCGATGGCGGCGGCGGCGACCCGGCGCGGCGCGCGCGTCACGCTCGTCAGCGGCCCGACCGCGCTGGAGACGCCCTCCGGCGCCGAGCGCATCGACGTGACGACGGCCGAAGAGATGCACGCCGCCGTCCAGGCCCATGCCGGCGCCGACCTCGTCATCATGACGGCGGCTGTGGCGGACTATACGCCGGCCGACCCCGCAGCCCACAAGCTGAAGAAAAGCGACGGCGGGGAGGCACTGACCCTTCGGCTGCGCCGCACGCCGGACATCCTGGCCGGCCTCGGGGCCGCCCGCCGCGACGGCCAGATCCTCGTCGGCTTCGCGATGGAGACCGACGATGCCCTCGCCAACGCACGCCGCAAGCTGGAGGCGAAGAACCTCGACTTCATCGTGCTCAACGACCTCCACGAGCCCGGCGCCGGCTTCGGCACGGGCACCAACCGGGTCACGCTGCTGCGGCGCGGCGGAGGCGCCGAGGTGCTGCCGCTGATGCCCAAGCACGACCTCGCCGAGACGCTCCTGGACCGCATCGTGCGGGTCTTCGAGGATTGACGCGCTGCCGCGCCGCGCTCAGGCCGCGAGGTGGGCCCGGAGGTCTTCGGCCAGCAGCAGCACGGCCGCCGTGGCCGCCAGCAGCCCCCGGTCTGCCCGCACCAGCGCCGGGTCCAGCCAGACGGCGCCGTCGTTGAGCACCTCGACGGCGGCGCGCACCGCGCCCTCATGTGCGAGGGCATAGCCGGTCGTCGTGCCCCGCATCCGCAGGCCGCCCGCCACGTCGTCGGTGCCGTCCACGCGCCAGGTCCGGCCGCCGTGGTGCAACGTGCCCGTGAGGGGCCGCTCGCGGGTCTCGTCCAGTTCGAGGTGCGCCACCGGCCCCTCCGCCCCTCCCGGACGCAACGTGCAGGCGAGCGCCGAGCGGTTGCCCGGCTCCACCTCGCCGACGCCGACGTCGATGCTCGTGCGGCGGAGGCGGGCGGTACAGTCCGCGTGCCACACCTCGGCGCCCTCCTCGCGCAGCGTGAACGCGAAGGTCTGGCGCCGCTTCTGCCAGTCGAGCGGGCCGACGGCGAGGCCGGGGCCGCGCGTCCACGAGCGGTCGATGCGGGCGGTGGTGTAGGGGCCGAAGCGGATCTGCTCCTTGATCTTGAGGCCCTGCCGCCCCTGCACGGCGAGCCACTCGGCGGCGGGGCGGTCTTCGCGCAGCGCGGTCTGCGCCGTGCTGCACCCGGCGGCGAACCCCGCCACCAGGAGCGCGGCGAGCACGGATCGGTTGGGCAGCGACGTCGGCAATGGCATGGCTTCGGGGGGATGCGTTTTCGGGAGGCGCGGATCCCGGTAAGATCTGCCGCAGACGCCGCTCGATCATTGAAGGAGGATTAAAATTGCGGACCTGACGGGGCGGCTGCACAGCCCCGCGGCGTCATTCTAAATCCCCGAGAAACCCCCGGGGCGGCTTGTGAAACGGCGGGCCGTGCGGTACCTTGGACGGCGAGCCACACCCCTCTCGCAGCGCGCAGCACGCGGCACATGTACGAGGCTCTGAACGCCCTTCGAAGCGCCCTCGACGCCGAGCGCGCGCTCTACGGCGCCTTCGCGCCGCTGGGCCTCGTGGAGCGCCCTCCGCCGGAATCGCCCGACCCCGCCATGCCCACCATCGATCTGTTCGGCAACGAGACGGACCCCTCCGAGGACCCGGCGCGGCCCCCGTGGGAACGCATCGAAGCCCTCATCCCCGAGGAGTCCCCCCTCCGGGAGATGACCACGATGGAGGAGGTCACGCGGTACGCGAACGAGACCGTCCTCATCCCCATCGATGAGACGCGCCAGAACGCCGTCGTGGGGACGGGCGACCCCGAGGCCGACCTCGTCATCATCGGCGAGGCGCCGGGGGCGGACGAGGACCGCACGGGCGAGCCCTTCACGGGCCGCGCCGGGCAGCTGCTCAACAAGATCCTGGAAGCCATCCACTTCCGCCGCGAAGACGTCTACATCACCAACATCCTCAAGAGCCGCCCGCCCAACAACCGGGACCCGCTGCCGGCCGAAGTCGAGGCCCACATCCCGATCCTCTACAAGCAGCTCGCCCTGATCCGCCCCAAGGTGATCCTGTGCGTGGGCAAGACGGCGGGCAACGCGCTGCTGGGCCGCCGCTCCTCGCTGGGCGCCCTCCGCGACAAGTTCCACGACTTCTACGGCATCCCGCTGATCGTGACCTACCACCCGGCCGCGCTGCTGCGCAACGCCCAGTGGAAGCGCCCCACGTGGGAAGACGTCAAGCTGCTGCGCACGAAGTACGACGAACTCACACGCCGCGAAGCCTAGGCCGGCTGCGCCGCCGCTTCGCGCCCCTGACCACCCCGTTTCAACGCCCGGCGCCACTCCCGTCTTATGGCCGGACCCGACGACCTCACACCCCGCCCGCTCAACATCGACGACGACGGGCCGCGCTACCCCCTGGAGAAGCTCACGGGGAGCGGACGCCCGCGCCGGGCGGCCATCAAGAGCATCCACGAGCAGGCCGGCCGGGTGCCGCCGCAGGCGACCGACGTCGAGCAGTCCGTGCTCGGCGCGATGCTCATCGAGCGCGAGGCCATCCCGCGCGCCATCGAGGTGCTCGCCCCGGACGCCTTCTACGATGCGCGCCACCAGAAAATCTACACGGCCGTGCTCAGCCTCTTCGAGCGCGGCAACCCCGTCGACCTGATCACGCTCACCGACGAGCTGAAGCGGCGCGGCGAGCTCGACGAGACGGGCGGTGCCTATTACCTGACCGAGCTCACCACGCGCGTGGCCTCGGCCGCCAACGTCGAGTACCACGCCCGGATCATCGCCGAGAAGGCCCTGCTGCGGAAGATGATCGAGACGATGACCGTCCTCGTCGGGCAGGCCTACGACCCCGCCTCGGACGCCTTCGAGCTGCTCGACGCGGCGGAGAGCGAAATCTTCCGCATCTCGGAGTCGCAGCTCCGGCGGGCGGCCTCGTCCATGAACGAGGTGCTCAAGCAGACCCTCGCCCACCTCGAATCGATCCACGGGCGCGAAGGCGGCATCACGGGCGTCCCCAGCGGCTTCCACCGCCTGGACGACATGACGGGCGGCTGGCAGAACTCGGACCTCATCATCATCGCGGCCCGGCCCTCCATGGGCAAGACCGCGTTCAGCCTGGCGTGTGCGCGCAACGCCGCCACGCACCCCGAGCGCCCGGCCGGCGTGGCGATCTTCTCGCTCGAGATGAGCGCCCAGCAGCTCGCCCAGCGCCTCCTCACGAGCGAGGCGCGCGTGGATGCGCAGCGCGCCCGCACGGGCCGCCTCGCCGAGGAAGACTGGCCGCGCCTGGCCCGTGCCGCCGGCCGCCTCAGCGCCGCCCCCATCTTCATCGACGACACGCCGGGCCTGGGCATCCTGGAGCTGCGCGCCAAGTGCCGCCGCCTCAAGGCCGAGCACGACATCGGCCTGGTCATCGTCGACTACCTCCAGCTGATGCACGGCACGAACCTGGGCCGCAACGCCAACCGCGAGCAGGAGATCGCCCAGATCTCGCGGTCGCTCAAAGGGCTGGCCAAAGAGCTGAACGTGCCCGTCATCGCGCTCTCGCAGCTCTCGCGCGCCGTCGAGACGCGCGGCGGCGACAAACGCCCCCAGCTCTCCGACCTCCGCGAATCCGGCTCCATCGAGCAGGACGCCGACGTCGTCGCCTTCATCTACCGGGCCGAGCGCTACGGCATCACCGTCGACGAGAACGGCAACTCGACCGAGGGCATCGGCGAGATCCTGATCGGTAAGCAGCGCAACGGCCCCATCGGCGACGTCAAGCTGGCCTTCGTCCACCAGTTCGCCCGGTTCGAGAACCTGACGACGTACTACGCCCCGCCACAGCCCGGCGGCGACGGCTTCGGGGACGAGCCGCCGCAGGCCCCGATCCCGCCCGTGAGCGAAGCCCCGTTCTGAGATCCGCGCCGTGCCTCCCTGCAGGAGCCACCCCCCGGCACCCTGCGAACTATTCAGTGACTCGAACCATCCTTCGCAGTAGGGCCGCGCACGGGCAGCGTGATAGCTTGCACTAGAAGCACGGGCCGATGACCGTTCGCTCCTAAATTCCTGTTTTTGGTGTCTGCTTTCGGCCTGTTCCGGAGCGTACCGTCCGCCCCGGCCTCCATCGCTTCGGAGCCCGTGTTCACACGGCTCGACTACCTGGCCTTCACCGTCCTCACGGCCATCAACGCGGCCGCCATCGGGTGGTTTGCGCTCTACTGGATGCGGCTCGACGGCTGGGCGACCTCGGTGGTTCTCTGGCTCGCTACCGCCCTGATCGTGCGCTACCTGGCGATCCATCAGATGCGGTGGTTCACGCTGCTGCTGATGCGGCGGCCCCTGCCGCGCCCGGCCCGGCCGGGGTGGCGCGTGGCGGCAGTCACCACCTTCGTGCCGGAACACGAGCCGCTGGAGATGCTCGAACAGACCGTCGAGGCGCTCGTGGCGATGGACTACCCGCACGACGTGTGGGTGCTCGACGAAGGCGACGACGAGCGCGTCCGGGCGCTATGCCGCCGCCTGGGGGCCCACCACTTCAGCCGACGGAACCGGCCGGACTATCAGACGAAGACCGGCCCCTTCCAGGCCCGCTCGAAGCACGGCAACTACAATGCCTGGCTCCATGAGCACGGCTTCGAGTCCTACGACCTCATCGCCGCCTTCGACCCGGACCACGTCCCGCGGCCTCACTTCCTGACGAGCGTGCTGGGCTACTTCGACGATCCCGAGGTCGGCTACGTGCAGGCGGCCCAGGTGTATTACAACCAGCGGGCCAGTTTCATCGCACGCGGTGCCGCGGAGGAGACCTACGCCTACTACTCATCCATCCAGATGGCGTATCACGGCCTCGGGCACCCCGTCGTGACCGGGTGCCACCAGACCCACCGCGCCACGGCTCTGCGCGCCGTGGGCGGCTTCTCGGCCCATGACGCGGATGACCTGCTCCTCACGCTGCACTACCGCGCCGCCGGCTGGAAGGGCGTGTACGTCCCCCGCATCCTGGCGAAGGGCCTGACGCCGGTGGACTGGGCCGGCTATCTCAGACAACAGCGCCGCTGGGCCCGCTCCGTACTCGACATCAAGCTTCGCCACCACCCGAAGCTGGCCGGCCGGATGGCACCGCTGGACCGGCTCGTGAGCCTCCTGCACGGCCTCTATTACCTCCAGGGCATCACCGCGCTCCTCGCTCTGGCCGTTCTGCTCTACATCCAGGCAACCGGCCGCGTCCCGGGGTTCATCACCTACACGACGGGCGCGTATGCGGTGGGGCTGTTCCTGGTCCTTCGCCTGACCGACTTCTACAGACAGCGATTCTTCCTCGATCGGCGGGCGGAGTGGGGGGTGCTCTGGCGCGCGTCGGTGCTGCAGCTGGCGAAGTGGCCCTTCTTGCTGGTCGCCTTCGTGGAAGCCGTGCGTGGCCGGAAGAGCACCTATGACATCACCCCGAAGATCGGGACCCCGGAGCGGCAGTACCTGCTGGTGTGGCCTCATCTGCTCATCCTGCTGCTGCTGGCTGCTGCCCTCGCCATCGGGCTGCTGACCGGCCGAGGCACCGACCCCTCCATTCTCGGTTGGACGGCGCTCACGGCGTTCACCTCGGGGCTCTTCATCTGGTCGGAGACCTGGGGATTTCCGGAGCCCTACGACCGGAGCCTGTACCCGGGCTGAACCACGCCCCGGTTGGCCAGGGCGGCGGCCGGAGCAGTGGTGCCCCCGGCGTGGCGGGCGGGACCATCGGGGGTTCGTGCCACACGATCCGACGGGGGCCGGCGAACCGGTCAGCGTGCGGCGGGGGGGAGTCCGGGGAAAGACGCACCCCGGCAAGGACAGTTTTTCCTCCTCTCGAAGGGCGCAAGACGCGGGAGGGCGGAGAGGTCGGGCACCGCCGCGCCGGAATAGCAATTGCCCGGCGAAGAGATCCATTCGTTCCCTCTTCGTCATCAGCGTTCCGATGCGCCTCCCTCCAATTGGCCTCCTCTGCCTTCTTGCCCTGGGGCTGGGGAGCACACAGACCGCGTCCGCGCAATTCGTCATCACGCGCACGTCGTCCCCCATCTTCTACATCGATTCGAGCAACAACCAGACGCCCAAGCTCCGCTCGGGATACGTCTCGTACGCCATCCAGAACTCCAGCGGAACGGACTACGATGACATCTGGGTCGATATCGGGAGCTTCAGTGGAGGCGTAGTAGGGCTGGCTAGCAAGGAGAACGGGATCTATCACCTCGGCCCCCTGATGGCGGGAGAGACCCGATCCGTCTTCTTCTATCTCACGGCCACCGGCACGACGGCCAGCACGGAGACGCACACGGTCAGCCTATACGACGCGAAACCGCCGGGCACCGCCCTGGCCAGCACGAGCTTTGGCCTCACCGTGGAAAACACCCAGGGGGCGAGTGCCAACAAGGTCAACACGACGGTCGCCACGCCCAACCCCGGCTCCCTCGGGGGGCTCGTTATCATCACGGTCGAAGGAAACACCGGCACCGTCGGAGGGAGCCGGATCGCGTCATTCACTCCGGCGTCCTTCCAGACCTGGAGCGCCGACAGCTATAAGCTCGTCGAGACCGCGATCACGTTCACCGGAGGAAATACGGGCACGTACGATAACACCCTCTACTTCACGTTCCCGAACGCCGCCGCGTCCGATTACACCGCGGTCTATACGTTCCGTGCCGCCGGCATTACGGCCGCCCCGGACTCCGTCAGCCCGGTCGGCTATATCCAGAGCGGCAACCCGATCAAACACACGGATACGGGTAACTTCGCCACCCTCGAACCCATCCAACCCGCCGACAACACGACGACGCTCGCCAAGAGTGCCAGCGTGGATACGCTCATCGGCAGCGGCACGGTCACCTATACCCTGACCCTCTC
>JAWWAN010000058.1:0-11864 GCA_033721675.1 Rhodothermales bacterium
CGGCTTTGCGGAAGGCCTTCCGCGGTGCGATGTATGCACCTTGACGCTTCGGGGAAAGGAGGCGTCCCGAAGCTATCTCGATCTAAGGCAAGGTGCGTGCCAAATCCGCGAAGTGGCGAAAACACGCTTAGCAGGACGCCAGAGGGCCCGCGCTGTACCGCGTACTGGACGGCGAAGCGCCGGTGTCGTCTATTCTGGGTCGATCTGTCTAATCCACTGGAAAAAAAGAAGTTGCGCCGGAGGGCTGCCGGTCACGAGGCGTCCGCGAGGGCCGGGGTGCCGATGATCTTGCGCAGAAACGCGAGCGTGAGCGCGTTGAAGTCGTTCGGGTGCTCGATCATCGGGGCATGGCCGCAGCGATCGATGAACACCAGCTCGGCGTGCGGCATCCGGCTCTCGAACTCCTCGGCCACGTCCGGCGGCGTGATCTTGTCGTTCCGGCCCCACACGAGCAGCGTCGGCGCTTCGATCTCGGGGAGGCGTTCGGTGACGGTCTCTTGCTGCGCCGAGCGGGCCATGCGGATGAGGCGCAGCGCCTTGCCCCGGTCGTTGACGATGCGGTAGGCGTCCTCCAGCAGCTCGTCGGTGACGTGGGCCGGGTCGTAGAAGGTCAGCGCGGCGCGCTCGCGGAGGAAGTCCCGGTCTCGGCGGCGAAGGGTGACCGTCCCCATCTCGACCTCGTAGATGCCCGAGGAGCCGGAGAGGATGAGCGCCGCCACGTCGCCCGGGTGGTGGAGCGTGTAGAGCAGCGCCACGTGCCCGCCCAGCGAGTTGCCGCTGAGCACCATCGGCGCGAGGCCCATCGCCGTGATGAAGCCGCGGACGTAGGCGACGAGCCCCGGCACGTGGGTCTCTTTCATCGGCATGGCGTAGACCGGCAGCACCGGCACGAGGACGCGGTAGCCGTTCTCGGAGAGCGCGCGGATCGTCGAAATCCAGTTCCCGACGTCGCCGAGCATACCGTGCAACAAGACGACGGGCGGGCGGGCCGTGGCCGGTCCTTCATCGACGTACCGATAGCCGTGGGCCTCGTGCAGCGGAAAGGGGATCGTTTCCATACTACGGAGATTGGCAGAGCGCGGGCGGCGAGCGGAGGGACGGGGGCTGCCGCGCGCCTAAGATACGCCCGGCGTGGATAAGAAGCGAAAAGCCGGGGCCGCCGCCAGCGCCGGGGGAAGGGCGAATGAATGGGTTCTTCAAACGGCCCCGAAACCCCCTCGCTGCGCACGCGTTGCACCAGACCCAGCCGGTGTGTAACTTACCCTGCTCGCCAGCCCTTTACCGAGGTCGATATAGGAGGTACCCGTATGCCCTGTGGTCGTAAGCGGAAGCGTCATAAGATCGCCACGCACAAGCGTAAGAAGCGGCTTCGCAAGAACCGCCACAAGAAGAAGAATCGCTAGGTGCTTCGCCCTGCGGGGCGCGCCTCAACTAATCAAGCTGCGGTCGGAATTCCGGCGGTGGCTTTTTTAGTATCTGTCGCTGCATCGCCGCCGCTGGCGGCGGCGGCGGCTACGGCGTATTTTCGGGGCGTCGTCCCGTGTTTCCGTCGTTCAGCCCTCGTACCATGTCCGTCATGAAAGAGTATTCGCTCGGGAGCGTCCTCCGGGCGCTCGGCTGGGGCGCGCTCCTCGGCGGCGCCGCCGGCTTCAGCCTCGGCCTCCTGCTGGCCCCGGAAGAAGGCCGCCGCCTCCGCCGCCGCCTCAGCTACCGGCTCGAAAACCTCGGCCATCAGGTAAGCGACTTCGCCGACCAGATGCTCAAATCGGAGACCGATAGCGACGCCCGCCGCACCGGCGATGCCCTCGTGGCCGATGCGCAGGTGCGCGCGCAGCGCATCCGAAGCGACATCGAGGCGCTCCTCGGCGAGGTGCGCCAGCAGGGCGGGGCGCCGCCGTCGTCGATGAACTGACGCCCGCACGGGCAGGGGGCACGGCCCGCCGCATTCCGCCGTAGCCCTCTACGTGCTCCGGCACGGCGCCGGGGCCGCGGGTGAGCTTCAATCAGCGCGCTCAAATCTCGACGTCTATGCCCAACTTCAGCATTCTGCTTGCTCCTTCCGAAGGCAAAAAGCCGGGCGGCAATCCGTTTGCGCCCGACATGTTCGACTACCGCTCGTCCAACACGTTCAATTATTTCAGCGAACTCAACCCGGACCGCCGCCGCCTCATCGACGAGCTCCAGCAGACCCTGGAGACGCTGGACGACGACGGGCTGCAGGCGCTCTTCGGGGTCAAGGGGGCCCACCTGGAAGAGGCCGTTGCCGTCAACAGCGAGCTCTACGACGCGCCCTTGATGTCTGCGCTGGATCGCTACAGCCCCGGCGTGATGTACGAGGCGATGGACTTCGCCGGCCTCCCGACCGGCGCCCAGCGGCGCCTCCTCGAAAACGGCATCATCCTCTCCGGCCTCTTCGGGTTGCTGCGTCCGGACGACCTCATCCCCAACTACCGCCTGCGCATCGACGCGTCGCTGCCGGAGGTGGGCAAGGTGGGGGCCTACTGGAAGCCGCGCATGAGCCCGCTGCTCAACGAAGCCCTGCGGGATCGCTTCGTCTGGGACCTCCTGCCCACGGCCCACCGCGACGCCTGGGACGACGCCCACACCTACGCCGAGCGGGTCCGCATGGCCTTCTACGACGTCCGGGACGGCGAGCGGCGCCCGGTGACGCACCACGTCAAGCCGCTGCGCGGGCAGCTCGTCAACTTCATCGTCCGCGAGACCGTGGAGACGCTCGGGCCGTTGCTGGAGTGGGAGCATCCCGCCGGCTACCGCTACGACGAAGGCGCCTCGACCTACGACGAGGCCACCCGCACGCGCGTCGTCGCCTTCGTCAAAGACGAGGCATAGGGCGGGCCGGGAGCCGTACCGCGCGCTCGGAGGAAGGCCCGTACCGATCTCCCCGCCATGGACAAGCGCCCCATCGTCATCGGCATCGCCGGCGGGTCCGGCTCGGGCAAGACCACCGTGTTGCGCCGCCTCGTGGAGGGCGTCGGGCCGGCCCGCATCGCCGTGCTGGACCACGACGCGTACTACCGTCCGCTCAACCACCTGCCCGTCGCCGAGCGCGTCGCGTTCAACTTCGACCACCCGGACGCGCTCGAGACCGAGCTGATGGTGCGCCACCTCGACGCGCTCCTGGCCGGCTTCGCCATCGAGAAGCCCGTCTACGACTTCACCTCGCACACGCGCCGCGAGGAGACGGCCCGGATCGCGCCGCGCCCGGTGGTCATCGTCGAGGGCATCCTGGTGCTGGCCGAGCCCGAGCTGGTGGCGCGGATGGACATCAAGATCTTCGTGGACGCCGCGCCGGACATCCGCCTCATCCGCCGCCTCCGGCGAGACCTGGAGGAGCGCGGGCGGTCCGTGACGTCGGTGCTGGACCAGTACGAGCGCACCGTGCGCCCGATGCACGTGGAGTTCGTCGAGCCGTCGAAGCGCCGCGCCGACGTCATCATCCCGCGCGGCGGCCACAACGAGGTCGCCATCGAGATGGTGCTGGCCCGCGTCGAGGCCCTCCTGCGGCGGCGCGCCGGGTGAACGAGTGCATTGCATACGCGCTCCCGTTCCGGTGTATCTCTCTCTCTCGTTTCTCGAATCCCTCGCTGCTCATCCCGACCCATGACGCACCGCACCGTTCTTCCTCTCGCCCTGCTCCTCCTGGCCGGGCTGGCGGCCTGCCGCACCGAGACCGGCTCCGCTCCGCAGGAGCCGGCGGCGTCTCTGGCGCCGCTGCCGGCCGCCGTCACCGCGGCGCTCGACTCCCTCACCGCCCAGGTGCAGCCGGGCAGGTTCGCGGCGCAGTTCGAGGGCGAGGGAGGCCCGGCCCGCCTGGCCGGCGACGCCACGGTCCGTGCCACGCCCGACGAAGAGGCGGTGATGAGCCGGTTCCTGCTGACGGACGGCGAGCACCGCATCGAGCTCGTCTTCGAGTGGCCGCACGCTTCGGATCCCGACGGGGAGCTGACGCCGCCGCCCGGCACCTACCCGCAGCAGTCCCGCGCGCTTCCGCTGGTACGCGCGCGCCTCTACGCCGGCGGGCAGACGATGGCCTCCGGGGACGGCCGCCTCGAAATCGTGGACGACGGCGGCGGCGTGGTCGGGCGCTTCTACTTCGAGATGCAGCCCGCCACGGCCTCCTCAGCCCCCGCCGCACCGCTGCTCGGGGTCGTCCGGCTGGATGCCGGCGCGTTCGCCCCGGCCGACCCCCCGGCGGCGCCCTGACCCGGCTCAGAAGCGGAGGCCGAAGACGAGGAAAGAGCGCTCCAGCTCGGGGTTGAGGATGTACGCCACGCTGACGGGCAGCGCGAACCGGTCCGTGATCGGGATCGCCTTGGCGGCCGAGAGCCCGAGGTTGACCACGGCGAAGCCGTCCGTGCCGTATGATGCGCTCGCGCCCGGCACGGCGCCGGCCGTCAGGCCCAGCTCCACGCCGTCTACGCGCACGGGCAGGCTGGCCTCCAGGTAGACCGAGTGGTCTGGGTCGTTGTGGACGAAGACGGCGCCGTAGAGCGTGATCGGGAACGCCGCCGGGCCGGTGTAGCGCGCATAGGGTTCGATCCAGTGTGCGCCCTCCCCGTCGCCGTCGAACGTGAAGAAGCCGGGGCCGTCCGGGGTGGGGAAGTAGTAGTCCGTCACGCCGGCGGCGAAGCTCCCCACCGCCGTTTCGACGGAATAGCCGAGCCACAGGTCATGTTCGTTGGCGCCGGCGCCGTCGGCCGAGAGCGAGTACGACGCCCATGTGCCGATTTCGAGGCCGCCCTGGCTGTAGGCGATCACGGGCTGTACGCTCACCGACTCGCCGAAGTCGAAGCCGCGCCAGACGTAGCGGCTCACGAGGTCGGCGCCGAGGGTGAAGGACTGAGCCGCCACGGGGACGGCCGTCAACAGGCACGCTCCCAGGAGCGTGCCGAACCGGAGAAGGAATCGGGTGTTCATTGGCAGGGCCTCTCGGACAGGTTCTTCGGGTCTCGTTCAGGGTTCCAGGGGAGCCGCCCGGAGCGGCACGGCCATGCTGCTCCGGGCCGGGAGGCACCATTCCGATGACGGACGTGCCCGGCGCATTCAATGATTTCTCCTCTATGGAGGGCGCGGGCGCGCGCGAGGCCTGCGCACCGTGCCCGTCGGTGGGGAGGCTGGCCAGCTGTCGAGCAGGTACACTTCGAAGTCCTACTTTTTTGAGTCTTAAGTCGAAATCACCTTACTATTTTATACGTTTAACAATGATTAATTCAATAATTTAGGAAAATAAAAGCGCTACCGGAGGAGTCATGACACTATGCGCGTTGCTCGGAAGCGCTACCGGTATCCACGGGGAACTGTGGGGGATGGACGACGCGAGACCAGGCGTCGAGGGAGGCGCCCTCTTCGAGAGGGAAGCATTTCGCGCTGGGAGGGGCCACGAGGGGAGGATGTGAAGAAGTTGCAAATCAGATTTTCTGAAATAAAGGACCATGATCTAATTCTCCTAAATAATATTGTTAAATAATGAGACTTGGCTAACATTATAATTAAAATCGGATCAAGGAGTGGCGATGTGTAAACTGGAAGCGCTGCCGAAGATTGCCCCTGGTTGCATCCTGTGCGCGGGCGGGCCTTCGGGCTGCCCTTGACTCGGCGGCAGCGCTCGGATTACTTGATAAGCCCGCCTCCACGCTTCTGGAATGGACGACCCGGTCTCCGTTCCGCATCATCGGACCCCCCGCCGGCCCCTCCAGCGCATCATCATCAGCCTTCGCCATAGAGGCCAGCCTCCCGGCCGATTCCTCGGAAGGACCCGGACAGTCAGCTATGGCAGGAGGGCTGAGAGGTTGGCCTTGCATCCCGCCGTGCCATGCGCGCTGTCCCGTATTCCTGTACCGGGGGGCTCTACGACCCCCGCTTCGACCACGATGCCTGCGGCGTCGGTTTCGTCTGCCGGCTGGACGGCGTGCCGCGGGCGTCCGTCGTCCGGCAGGGGTTGGCCGTGCTGGCGCGTCTGGCGCATCGTGGCGCCTGCGGCTGCGATCCCGAAACGGGCGACGGCGCCGGGTTGCTGATCCAACTCCCGCACGCCTTCTTTGCCGCCGAGGCGGGCGTACCGCTGCCCGCGCCCGGCGCCTACGGCGTGGCGACCCTCTTCCTGTCCCCCGATCCGGAGGCACA
The DNA here is from genome assembly GCA_033721675.1 of Rhodothermales bacterium. Classification (GTDB taxonomy): domain Bacteria; phylum Bacteroidota; class Rhodothermia; order Rhodothermales; family JAWWAN01; genus JAWWAN01. The sequence goes on from JAWWAN010000058.1 coordinate 6,145, forward strand.
GCACCGCGCCCGTTGCCTCTTCGAGCAGGTGGTGCAGGCGCACGGGCAGGCGTTGCTCGGCTGGCGGCTCGTGCCCGTCCATCCGGGGCGCATCGGCGCGGCGGCGCGCGCCCGGATGCCATCGATCTGGCAGGCCTTCGTCGGGCGCGGGGCGGGCTTGGACGGCGCGGCGTTCGAGCGGCGGCTCTACGTGATCCGCCGGTCCGCCGAGCGCGCCGCCCGGGAGGCCCGTCTCGCGGAGGATGCGTGCTTCGGCATCACCGGCTGCTCGGCCCGGACGCTCGTCTACAAGGGGATGTTGACGCCGGCGCAGGTGCCCGCCTTCTACCCGGACCTGCGGCACCCGGCGATGGCGAGCGCGCTGGCGCTCGTACACGCCCGCTTCAGCACGAACACGATGCCGGAGTGGACGCTCGCGCATCCGTTTCGCTTCCTCGCGCACAACGGCGAGATCAACACGCTGCACGGCAACCGGAACGCGCTGCGAGCCCGGCAGGCGCTCTTCGCGTCGCCGCTGTTCGAGGATCTGGCAGCCGTGCTGCCGGTGGCGGAGGAGGGCGCCAGCGACTCGGCCACGCTCGACGCCGCCGTGGAGCTGCTCGTCCATGCCGGGCGGTCGCTGCCGCACGCGATGATGATGCTCGTGCCCGAGGCCTGGGAGCACGACGCCCGCCTGCCGGACCACCGCCGCGCCTTCTACGAGTATCACGCTGCTCTGATGGAGCCGTGGGACGGGCCGGCGACGATCCCCTTCACCGACGGACGCTACGTCGGCGCCGTGCTGGACCGCAATGGCCTCCGCCCGTCGCGCTACGTCGTCACCACGGACGGCCTCGTCGTGCTCGCCTCGGAGGCCGGCGTGCTGGACGTCCCGCCCGCGCGCATCGCGCATCGCGGCCGCCTCCAGCCCGGGCGGATGCTGCTCATCGATATCGCCGAGCACCGGATCGTACCGGATGAGGAGATCAAGGACGCCCTCGCGAGCCGCCGCCCGTACCGCGCCTGGCTCGATGCGCACCGCCTCTCGCTCGCTGATCTTCCGGGGGGCGAGGTGGCGGAGGCCCCCCTCGACGACGCCGCGCTGCGCTGCCGCCAGCGGCTCTTCGGCTACACGCGCGAAGACGAGCGCCTGCTCCTTCCGCCGATGGCCCGCGAGGGCAGAGAGGCGCTCGGCTCGATGGGCGACGACACGCCGCTGGCCGTCCTCTCGGAGCGCCCGCGCCTGCTCTACGACTACTTCCGGCAGGGCTTCGCGCAGGTCACCAATCCGCCGCTCGACGCCCTCCGCGAGAAACTCGTCACCTCGCTCGGGATGCCGCTCGGCGCCGGCCAGAACCTCCTCGCCGAGACGCCGCTGCACGCCCGCGTGCTCTGGCTCGACCAGCCCGTCCTCACGCCGGCCGACCTCGCGCGGCTCCGCGCCTGCGACCGTCCCGGCTTCCGCACCGCCACCCTCCCGATCCTCTTCCCGGCCGAGCGCGCCGACGGCGACGCGCTGGAGGCCGCGCTGGACGATCTCTGCGCGCGCGCGGCGGAGGCCGTGCGCGCTGGCGTCGAGATCCTGATGCTCTCCGACGAGGGCGCGGACGCCGAACAGATGCCGATTCCGGCCCTCCTCGCTACGGCTGCAGTGCATCACCACCTGATCCGCGAGGGCCTGCGGGCGCGCTGCGGGCTCGTCGTCGAGAGCGGCGAGCCGCGCGAGGTGCACCACTTCGCGCTGCTCATCGGCTACGGCGCGCAGGCCGTCTGCCCGACCCTCGCGCTTCAGACGGCGCCGCGCGTGGCGGGTGCCGGCGTGGCGCCGGAGGAGGCCGTGGCGCGCTACGTCGGGGCCGTCTGCAAGGGGCTTCTCATGGTGATGTCCAAGAGGGGCATCTCGACGCTGCGCAGTTACGCCGGCGCCCAGATCTTCGAGTCCGTCGGGCTAGGGGAAGCCGTCGTCGAACGTCATTTCACGGGCACGCCGTCGCGCATCGGCGGCGTCGGGCTCGGCGTCCTCGCCGAGGAGGCGCGGCGGCGCCACGCGCACGCGTTCCCGCCCGTGGCGCGGCCCAGCGGTGGCGACCTCGACGTGGGCGGGCGCTACCAGTGGCGGCGCGGTGGCGAGCGGCACGGCTTCGACCCGCTGGCCGTCGCCCACCTCCAGCAGGCCGTCCGCCAGGACGAATTCGACACCTACGCCGTCTTCGCCGCGCGCGTGAACGACGTTGCGCGGCCGACGACGTTGCGCGGGCTGCTGGACTTCGACGTGGAGGGCGCCGTGCCCGTGCCGCTGGACGCGGTGGAGCCGTGGACCGACATCGTGCGGCGCTTCAAGACCGGCGCGATGTCGTACGGGTCGCTCGGGCAGGAGGCGCACGAGGCGCTCGCCGAGGCGATGAACCGGCTCGGCGGCCGGAGCAACACGGGCGAGGGCGGCGAGGACCCCGCCCGCTACGGCGCCGCCCACCCCGCCCGCAGCCGCATCAAGCAGGTAGCCTCCGGCCGCTTCGGCGTGACGATCAGCTACCTCGCGAGTGCCGACGAGATCCAGATCAAGATGGCGCAGGGCGCCAAGCCCGGCGAGGGCGGGCAGCTCCCGGCCGAGAAGGTCTTGCCCTGGATCGCGCGGACGCGCCACGCGACGCCCTACGTGGGCCTGATCTCGCCCCCGCCGCACCACGACATCTACTCGATCGAGGACCTCGCCCAGCTCATCCACGATCTCAAGAACGCCAATCCGCGGGCGCGCATCAGCGTCAAGCTCGTCGCCACGGCCGGCGTCGGGACGATCGCCGCCGGCGTGGCCAAGGGCAAGGCGGACGTCATCCTGATCAGCGGCAGTGACGGCGGCACGGGCGCCTCGCCGCAGACGTCCATCGCGCACGCCGGGCTGCCGTGGGAGCTGGGGCTGGGCGAGACGCACCAGACCCTCGTCCGTCACGGTCTCCGCAGCCGCGTCCGCCTCGAATGCGACGGGCGCCTGCAGACGGGCCGCGACGTCGCGATCGCTGCGCTCCTCGGCGCCGACGAGTTCGGGTTCGCGACGGCCCCGCTCGTGGCGATGGGCTGCATCATGATGCGCAAGTGCCACCTCAACACGTGCCCGGTGGGCATCGCCACGCAGAACCCGGCGCTCCGCCGCCATTTCAGCGGCACGCCCGAGCACGTCATCAACTACTTCCACTTCGTCGCCGAGGAGCTGCGCCGCCTCATGGCCCGGCTCGGCTTCCGCACGCTCGGCGACATGGTGGGCCGCACGGACCGCCTCCGGCCGCGCCCGAACGTAGACCACTGGAAGGCCCGCCACCTCGACCTCGGCCGGCTGCTGCACCGCCCCGAGACGCCCGCCCTGCTGGCCGGCTTCCGCACCGACGGCCAGGACCACGGGCTCGACGGCGCCCTCGACCACTGGCTCCTCGCCGAGGCCCGCGACGCCCTCGAGAATGCCACGCCCGTCACCATCGACGTGCCGCTGCGCAACACGAACCGGACCGTGGGAACGATGCTCAGCGCCGAGGTCGTGCGCCGCCACGGCCCGGCCGGGCTGCCGGACGGCACGGTCGCGCTGCGGTGCATCGGGGTGGCCGGGCAGAGCTTCCTCGCCTTCGGCGCGCCCGGCATCGAGGCGCGCGTGGAGGGCGAGGTGAACGATTATCTGGGGAAGGGGCTCTCGGGCGCGCGCCTCGTCGTCGTCCCGCCTGCCGGCGCCACGTTCGACGCGCACCACCAGATCATCGCCGGGAACGTGGCGCTCTACGGGGCCACCAGCGGCGAGGCCTACCTGCGCGGCCAGGCCGGCGAGCGCTTCGCCGTGCGCAACAGCGGGGCCGTAGCCGTGGTCGAGGGCGTGGGCGATCACGGGTGCGAGTACATGACGGGCGGCCGCGTGGTGGTGCTCGGCCCCACCGGCCGCAACTTCGCCGCCGGCATGAGCGGCGGCATCGCCTACGTGCTCGACGGTACGTGGGACTTCCGCCACGGCCGCTGCAACCCGGCCAGGGTGGAACTGCTGCCCGTCGAGGCACCCGAAGACCGGGAGGAGCTGCGTGCCCTCGTCGCGGCGCACTACCGGCACACTGGGAGCGTGGTGGCCGGGTGGGTGCTGCATCACTGGGAGCAGGCGCTGCGCGAGTTCGTCAAGGTGCTGCCCGTCGAGTATCGCAACGCCCTCCTCCGCCTCGAACGGGAGGCCGGCGCCGTCTCCGAACCCCTCGCGGCGTGAGGGTGCGCTGCGCCCGTGCTCGCTGCGCTCTTTCCCGTCATCCTGAGTGGAGGCCCGCAGGGCCGAAATCGAAGGATCTCTGCGGCTCGGGCTGACGCCGGCCTCACCGGCGAGATCCCTCGGCTTCGCTCAGGATGACAAGGGGAAAGGAAAACAGGATGACAGGAACGAACAGTCAGTGCGAGGCCCGCCCGCTTCACTCTCATCCATCTTCAACCTTCCAACCGTCCGCCATGACGTTTCTGGAGCACCCCCGCCGGATGCCGCGCCGCCGGCCCGTGGCCGAGCGCGTGCAGGACTTCGACGAGGTCTATGCGCCGTTCGCCGAGGAGGACGCGCGCCAGCAGGCCGGCCGCTGCATGGACTGCGGCGTGCCCTTCTGCCAGGCCGGATGTCCCCTCGGCAACGTCATCCCGGACTGGAACGCGCTCGCCCACGACGGCGACTGGCACGCGGCCTACCGGCGCCTCCGCGCCACGAATAACTTCCCCGAGTTCACCGGCCGCCTCTGCCCGGCGCCTTGCGAGAGCGCGTGTGTCCTCGGCATCATCGACGGGCCGGTGACCATCGAGCACATCGAACAGGCGATTGCGGACCGTGCCTGGGCCGAGGGCTGGGTCCAGCCCACTCCGCCGGCCCACCGGACGGGCCGGCGCGTCGCCGTCGTCGGCTCGGGGCCTGCCGGCCTCGCCTGCGCGGACCAGCTCAACCACGCCGGCCACGCCGTGACGGTCTTCGAGCGCGACGACCGCGCAGGGGGATTGCTCCGCTATGGGATCCCGGACTTCAAGATCGACCGCGCCGTGCTGGACCGGCGCCTGGCCGTGATGGAAGCCGAAGGCGTCGTATTCCGCACCGGCACCGAAGTCGGCACGGACGTATCGGTCGGGGCCCTCCGCGCCTACGACGCCGTGGTGCTCTGCGCCGGCGCCCCGCGCCCGCGCGCGCTCGACCTCCCCGGACGCGCCCTCGGCGGGATCTACATCGCGATGGACTACCTCGTCCGTCAGAATCGCCGGTGCGCGGGCGACGCCGTCCCCGAGAGGCCGGACGCGCGCGGCCGGCACGTGCTCGTCATCGGCGGCGGCGACACCGCCAGCGACTGCATCGGCACGGCACACCGGCAGGGTGCGGCCTCGGTCACGAATTTCCACCTCTGGCCCGCGCCCCCGCCCGAGCGCCCGGCGGATCAGCCGTGGCCCTTCCACCCGCACGTCTTCTGCGTGAGCACCTCCCACGAGGAGGGCTGCGAGCGCGTCTGGGCCGTGCAGACCCTCGCCTTCGAAGGGCGCGGCGGGCGCGTCAGGGCCGTCCGCACGATCGACGTCGCGCCCGGCCCGCCCGGCCCCGACGGGCGGCGGCAGGCCGTGCCCATCCCCGGCACCGAGCGGCGCTGGGCGGCCGACCTCGTGCTCGTCGCCGTCGGCTTCGCGGGCGCCGAGCGCAGCCTGCCGGAACGCCTCGGTGCGGCGCTCACCCCGCGCGGGACGGTCGCCACCGACGCCGGTTACCG
>JAWWAN010000059.1:0-11828 GCA_033721675.1 Rhodothermales bacterium
CCCCGCACGCTCTGCACCGTGCTCATCGGCTCGGGCGAGGGCGGCTTCGGCGAGCGGGCTTCGGTGCGCGGCCTCCTCTACGGCCTCGCCGACGCGCTCCAGGGATCCGCCCAGGATCCCTGCCGCATCACCCGCGTGCGGATCGTCGAGCTGTTCAAGGACAAGGCCGAGCGCATCCACGAGCAACTCCGCCTCCTCGCAGCCGAAGCCGCCGCCAACAAGCTTCCCATCAGGTTCGCGGTGGACGACGCCGTGCGGGAAGGGAGCGGCGGGCGCGTCAGCAACGAGCACCGCCTGGCGATGCTGATCGCCGCCGCCACCCGCGCCGCCCACCGCGAGCCCGCACGCAAGACCCGCCAGCACCTCGACGAATTCCTCGACGCCGCACGCGCGAACGACCTGGACGTCGCCCCGGAGGAGATCCGAACCGTGCTGCACGAGCTGATGGCGCGCGAGGCGGACCGGCAGGAGCGCGAGCAGGCCCGCCTGGAGGCGCCGGTCGAGGCCCGGCTCGACGCCGCTGCGCTCGCCCAGACCCTCCGCCTCACGTTCCGCCCCGGCCTCTTCGACGACGGCGAGAATGACGAGGAGCAGGACCGGACGATCCGTCTCACCTTCCGCCTCCAGGACGGCACCTACCGCGTCGGCGCACTCACCTATGGCGACCAAGGCGCCACGCTCCCCGAGCGCGAGATCGGCGTCAAGGAGCACACGGTCCGCTCGCTCATGCGCCGCATGACGGCCCCGTCCTCCGACGACGTCAAGCGGTTCGGGCGGCTGCTCTACCATACGCTCGTCCCCCGGGAGTTCCGCGAGATGCTCGCCCACGCCGACCAGATCATCTTCGAGGTGGACCGGGACACGGCGCCCATCCACTGGGAGATGCTGATGCTGGGCGACGACGCCGTGCTGCAACGCCTGGCCGGGGTAGACTGCCGGATCAGCCGCCAGCTCCGCTCCACCTACAGCGCCGCGCCGGGCCTCAAGCGCCTGCGCCAGGGTGGGCTGCGCGCCCTCGTCATCGGCGACCCCGGCGACCCCGAGCGGGGCCATCACCTCGCCAACGCCCGCCGCGAGGCCCTCGCCGTCGAGGCCCTGTTCCGAAAGTACGGGATCGAGACCGACGTGCTCGTCGGGGCGCCCACCGAGGGCGGCTACGGGCCGGTGCCGGGGAAGGCCCCGGCGGACTACATCGAGGTCTTTGAGAAGCTCATCAACGGCCGCTACGAGATCGTCCACTATGCGGGCCACGGGGATTATGACGCCGCGGATCCGAGCCGCACGGGCTGGCTCTTCAAGGACGACGTGCTGACCGCCGGCGAGATCGAGCGGATGGAGGAGCCGCCCGCCCTCGTCTTCGCCAACGCCTGCGTCTCCGGGCGCCTCTCCGAGGCCGCGCACGGCGGCGGCCGCACCACGCGCCCCTACGGCGAGGCCGGCCTGCTGCCGAGCGTCGCCGACGAGTTCTTCCGCCGGGGCGTGCGCAACTACATCGGCACGGCGTGGAACGTGCACGACCAGGGCGCCATCGAGTTCGCGGAGAACTTCTATGTCCTCTTCCTGGAGCAGAAGCTGCCGATCTGCGAAGCCATGCAGTTGGCGCGCAAGGCCATCCGAATTCATCCCCGGTACGGGAGCCTATGGGCCGCCTATCAGCACTACGGCGACCCCGACTTCTCCGTCGAGGATCTGTAGAACACCTGGAATAACACCGGGCCGGCGGCCTCTGCCTGCTCCCGGCGCTGCCAGAATCCCTGCGCGCCGCTCCCAGCCGCCGAGGCCTCGACGGCATCCCTCGGCTACATCCTCCGTACCCGGCAACATTCAAGGATATCATCCCGGCCGGGCATAGCGAGTGGAGGGATCTCGCCGGTTGCACCCGTTTCGACCGGCGAGATCCCTCGGCTTCGCTCGGGATGACTGCGGGGGTCGTGTTGCCGTGTAAGAGGACCCCAGCGTGAGGGGTCCGGGAACGGCGGTCACGGCTCTTCAGCGGCGGAGCCGGTGAGGGCCGAGAGCGTGACGACGCGGTAGCCGCGGCGCTCCAGCTCCGGGAGGATGCGGCGGAGCGTCCACACCGTCCGTTGCCGCCATGCGGAGCCGTCGTGCAGGATGATGACGCTGCCGGGACGCACGTTCCGCAGGATGTACCGGGCGAGGAGCGCGGGGAACGGGTTCTGCGCGTCGTTCGGGTAGACGTCGCCGAGGGCGCAGCGGTAGCCGAGCCGCTCGGCCGTCTGCCGCATCGGGGCGTCGTAGAAGCCGGAGGCGGGCCGCCACCAGCGAACGGGGCCGAAGGGGCGCAGCCGTGCATCGACCTCGCGCAACCGCAGCGCGAAGAGGGTATCCGGGAGGAGGATGCTGGGCGTGGCCGTCAGGAGGTGGTTGCCCAGTTCGTGGCCTTCTTCCACCATCCGCCGGAGCAGCGCCTCGTTCCCCTCGATGCGCCGCCCCATCACGAAGAACGTCGCCCGGGCGTCGAAGTCGGCCAGCACGTCGAGGATCTGGGGCGTCAGCGCCGGGTGGGGGCCGTCGTCGAGGGTGAGCGCGACGACGGAGTCGGCCGTCTCGACGCGCCAGAGGCACTCCGGGTGCCGCTCGGCCACGTACTGCACCAGGGCCGGCGGCGGGCCGCACGCGGCGAGCAACGACGTGCCCAGCAGCAGGGCGAACAGACGCCCGGGCGCGCGGCACGCTACGGCCGCCGACCGCAACGCGGGCAGGAACGCGGGGGGGCGTGCGGAATCCATCGATAGACGCTGGTCAGAGCACGGAGTCTGGATGCATCGATGGCACCCGGCGGTGGCCCTATCGGTCCTCGTCGGCGACGTACGGGTACTCGAAGGCGCCGGGGAAGTCGTCCGCCACCTGTTTCTTCTTCGCGGTCCAGTCCTCGATCTGGAGGCGGAAGACGGCGGTGCGCTTCATCTCGTCGTCGGTGATGGGGCGGTAGTCGCGGCCGGGCCGCAGGTGGGGCGCGTACTTGTCGAGCAGGAGCTGGAGGCCGTGCCGGGCCTCGGAAGGGTCGGTGACGACGGCGACGGGGCCGAAGGCGGTCACGCCGGCGTACTCGACGCTGAACTCGAGGGCTTCGTCGGCGGGCAGCATCCGGCCCATGTCGAAGGCGCTGAAGCAGGCGGCCTGGCCCCCCGCCACGTTCGCCTGCGTCCGCCCGACGCGCGCGGTGTGCAGATAGATGCAGTGCCGCTCGGCGTCGTAGACGAACAGGTTGGTGTTGATGAAAGGCTGGCCGTCGTGGACGGTGGCGAGGGCGCCGGCGGCGGCGCGTGCGAGGAACGCCCGGATCCAGGCGTCGTCCTCGACGGCGCGGTCGCTGCGGCGCATGGCGGTCCGGGGCTGGGCGGCGTAGTCGCGCGGCATGGCGGGCGTCGAAAGTCGGAGGGAAGCGTACCGGGGGCGCTACGGGTCATCCGGTGTATCGGATGCGGTAGACACGGCCCCGGAAGATGTCGGTCAGGTAGAGGCTGCCGTCCGGCCCGGCCGTCACGTCGAGCGGGTTGCCCCGGCCGGGTGCGTCGTAGACGAGGAAGTCCTCGAAGGTGGGGGTGGTCTGGAGACCCTCGCCGGCGAGGCGCACCACCTGTACGCGCTTGCCGCGCGGGTCGGGGCCTTCGGAGAAGGTGCGGCCGAAGAGCACGAGAAAGAGCGCCCCCCGGTACTGCTCCGGGAACTGGCCGCCGTCGTAGAACGCCATGCCGGCGGGCGAGACGATCTGGTCCCAGCCGTGGATGGGGTCGGCGAAGCGGGCGTCCGGCGCCTCGCCCAGGTGGAGGGGCCAGCCGAAGTTGCCGCCGGGGACGACCACGTTCAGCTCGTCGAGGCGCTCGGGGCCGTTGTCGGTGGTGAGGAGGTCGCCGTTGGGGCGGAAGGCGAGGTCGAAGGCGTTGCGGAAGCCGAGGGCATAGGTGTAGGAGCCGGGCACCGGGTTGTCCGGCGGGACGGCGCCGTCCGGCCGCATCCGGAGGATCTTGCCCAGCGGCGAGGCGGGGTCCTGGGCGGCGGCGTCCTCGTAGGCATCGCCGACGGAGACGTAGAGCATCCCGTCGGGTCCGAAGGCGAGGCTTTCGATCTGGTGGCCCGGCGCGCAGGGGATGCCGTCGAGGAGCACGGTGAAGTCCTCTCCGCGCCCGCCCCGGTCGGTGAAGCGCGCCACCGTCCCGAAGGTGCCGGCGTCGGTGCGGGCGGCGTAGGTGACGTAGACGAACCCGTTGCGCGCATAGTCGGGGTCGAAGGCGAGCCCGAGCAGCCCGTTCTCGCCCTCGACGGGGAAGCCGCCGCTCGTGTTCGTGGCGATCTGCGCGAACGGCTCGGCCTGCACGGCGCCGTCCTCGACGATCAGGATGCGGCCCGATTGCAGCTCGTTGACGAAGAGCCGCTCGGTGCCGTCCGGCGGAAAGGCGACGGACGTCGGAAGCGAGAGGTTTTCGGCGAAGACCTCGGCCGTGAAGCCTTCGGGGAGGGTGAACGGCACGTCGTCGGGGCGCTCGACCACCGGGATCTCGCCGCCGTCGTCGCAGGCGGCGAGGGCGATCAGGAGGAGCGCCACGCAGGCGGCACGCGGGGCACGGGGCAAGGAAGCCATGAAAGAGAGCGCAGTACCGAAGAGCAGGGAACGTGTACGTCGCGTGCAAGGTACCGGGACGCCGCCACCGGGTCAAGGCGCGGCGCGCTGCTCGTGCAGGCCCGGGTGCGAGGCGGTCGAAATAACCCGTTCATTACGCGCGAAACCGAACCTGCATGGGCGGGTCTGGTCGAAAGCGCGTGCCGTTCTCTGCCATCATCCGTCCTGAAGAGCATGTCGCTACTGGTCGTATCCGTCGCGCTCGGGGTGTTCGTGCTCGGGGCCGGGGCCGGGGTGGCCGGCTGGCGTACGCTGCGCACGCGCGGCCCGCAGCCGCCTTCCCCGATCAGCATCGTGCCCCCCACGGCCCACCCAGACCGGGCGGGCGCCCGGCTTCCGCAGAACGCCGGGGACGCCTGACGCTGCACCCCGGGAGCGCGCCGCCTCCGGCCCCCGCTCGATCCCACCCGAGTCCGGACGCGGAGCGCGCTGCCGCCCCCCTGCCCCGGGTGAAGCCTACGTGCGGCGCGGCGCAGACTGAGAAGGTTCATACAGGAGACACCCACCGCCGGCCGTCGGCTGCCGGCTCCGATCCGTATGCGGCTAGGTCTGGCAAATCGCTTCGCGCTCATCTTCTCGCTGCTCGTGCTCGTGGCGACGGCCACCGTCGGCTACTTCGTCTTTCGCGGAGCGCGCCACTCGCTCATCGTCGCCTCGACGGACCGGCTCGCGGACAACGCCGAGATCGTCGCGACCCGTTTCAACGCGGCGCTCGATGGTGTGGCCGAGGACGTCCGGTTCCTCGCGGGCACCCCGCCGGTGGACGGGCTCGCCCGAATCTACAGCGCCCGCCGCCGTGGCCTCTCGCTCGATCCGAAGACCGCCATGAGCGACACCGAGTGGCGGGCGCTGCTCTCCGACGTGTTCCGGGGGTTCCTCGCCAACCGCCCGATGTACCGCGCCGTCCATCTGGTGGCCCTAGACCGGGGCGGCAGCGAACTGGGCCGGGCCGAGCGCCAGGCCGGCGAAATCGTCTGGGTGCCGACCTCCGAGCTGGAGCGGCTGGGGGAAGAGGAGGTCGTGCGGGAAGGCAGTACCCTCGGGCGCGACACGCTCTACGTCTCGAACATCACGTTCGCCGGAGGCGATACCGGTGCCGCCGTACCGGTTTTGCAGGCCGCCCTCCCCATCTACGGCCCGACTGGCGATGCCTTCGGGCTGCTGATCCTCGACGTCGACGTGCGCCCGATCCTCTCCACGCTGTCGAGCCTGCTGACTTCAGACAAGAGCCTCTACCTGGCCGATTCCGAGGGCACCGTGCTCGTCCGCCCGATCGACGAGGTGGATCCGGCAGCGGCGCCGGCCCGCCTCCAGGCCCTCTTCCCGGACGTCGATCCGCTGCTGGACGGGGAGGAGCGGTCCATACGGATCGAGCAGACCCGCGTCGGCCCGCAACGCGTCGTCAGCGCCTACTTCGAGCGGTTTGCGGTCGGCGTCGGCACCGGCATGGACGACCTCGTCGTCGGCGTCACGTCCCCCCACGAGGCCATCCTGGGCGGCGTCCGGCAGGTACGGACGCGCAGCTTCATCATCACCGTCCTCTTCGGCTTCAGCGGCATCCTGTTCGCGCTCGCCTTCGCGCGCCACCTCACGCGCCCCCTGCGCCGCATCACCCGTGCCCTCTCCAGCTTCGGGCGGGGCGAGTGGGCCGAGGAACTGCCCGTAGACCGGCGCGACGAGATCGGCCTACTCGCCACCACGTTCGTCGAGATGGCCGATCAGATCCAGCAGCAGGTCGTCGAGCTGGAGCAGAAGGAGCTGCGGCAGCGGACGATCCTGGAGACGAGCGCCGAGGGGATCATCGTCACCGATGCCGACGGCGTGGTGGAGACGTTCAACCCGGCGGCGGCCGTCATCCTCGGCGTCTCGCCCGCCGAAGCCCTCGGCCGGCGGATCGACACGATGATCAAGGCCGCCGACGCGCCGGACCGCGACGGCGCCGCCGGCCCGGTGCCCGGCCTGCACCCGGGCCGCGAAGCCGTGGGGGTGCGCCCGGACGGGAGCCAGGTGCCGCTCGACGTGACGTGGAGCACCTTCGACCTCCACGGGCGCACCCGCGTGACGCTGCTCGTGTAGGATGTGAGCGAGCGCAAGACCGCCGAGGCCATGCGCGAGCAACTCCTCGCCGAGCTCCGGTTGGAGCGGGAACGCCTCCAGCGCCTGAGCGAATCCCTCGAAGAGCGCGTCCGCGAGCGTACCGCAGACCTCGCCCGGTCCAACAAGACGCTCGAACAGCGCAACCGCGAGCTGCAGGACTTCGCGTACGTCGCCTCGCACGACCTCCAGGAGCCCCTCCGCAAGATCCGCGCCTTCGCCGATCTGCTGAAGGCCGACCATGGCAGCGCGCTGCCCGAGGAAGGCGCGTTCTACGTGGAGCGGATGCAGGATGCCGCCGAGCGGATGTCGCGCCTGATCTCGGACCTGCTGGACTTCTCCCGCGTGATGACCCGCGCCCGCCCCTTCGAGCGCGTCGACTTGAACGACATTGCCGAGGATGTGCTTTCGGATCTGGAGCTACGATGCCGGGAGACCGGCGCCGAGGTGTCTATCGGGGCGCTGCCCTCGCTGGATGCCGAGCGGTCTCAGATGGCCCGGCTCCTACAAAATCTGATCTCGAACGGCCTCAAATTCCACCGGGAAGGCGTGCCCCCCCGCATCGAGGTACGAGGTGGCATCGACCCCGACGCGCGGCTGCCGGGGATCAGCGGGCCGGTGGCCTACATCGAGGTCGAAGACAACGGCATCGGGTTCGACGAGAAGTACCTGGACCGCATCTTCTCGCCGTTCCAGCGCCTGCACGGGCAGAGTGACTACTCCGGCACCGGCATGGGGCTGACGATCTGCCGCCGCATCGCGGAGCACCACGAGGGAACGATCACGGCACGCAGTACCCCGGGGGAGGGCTCGACGTTCATCGTGCATCTGCCCGTCCGGCAGGAGCGGAAGGAGGCGGCGGCGGCGCAAGAAGCGGCGGTGGTGCCGGAGAGCGCTTCCTGAGCTGGCGTGTCAGCGGGCGAGCACCACGAGGTGCCGTCGCCCCTGCCCTTCCACCAGCCGGGGCCGCGCGCGGCGCACCCGCCAGCCCTCGGCCAGCCGAGGGGCTACGTCCGGGTGGGCGTCTATGCTGCCGCCGAAGGGTAGGTCCAGGAGCAGGATGCGGACGCGGTCCGGCATGCCGCCGGCGGGTTCGTAGGGCGCGTCGAGCGAGGCGGTGGGGGCGGGGCGTTTCATGCGGTGTGGGAGGCTGGCGGCCGTAGATGGAGAGCTACACTTCAACCGCCCCGGAGCCTGACGCAGCAGCCACGATGCACACGCTGGGGGCATCAACAAAGTGCGCCGGCACTGAGAACCTGGTCGCAGAGGCTGCGGCCTGGTTCTCGCCTGGCCGCAGCGCTCATGGCTGCTGCAACCCGGCTCGCCGGCGCAGTCAGTCTGACGGCTGCGCCGGGTGCGGGTTCTGCGGCCCGCCCACATCCAACACGTTGATTACAAGTCGGGCCTCCCGGCGCCGTGTCAGCCCACCGCGAGGTCCGCTTCGCTGATCGTTATGCCGCCGCCCGCGAGTACGGCCTCGTTCGCTTTGAGGGCCACCACGGTGGCCTCGAAGCCTTCCTGCGGGCCTGCCGCCGGGGGGAAGGGGCCGTACGTGAAGTTGTCGTGGAACGCCTTGAGCGCGTGCCACAGCGGCGTCTGCGCGTTCGGGTCGTCGGCGGCGGGATCCTGGCCGAGGGCTTCGAGCTTGGTGGCGTTCGCGACGAGGGCGATCCCTTTCTCCTTGTAGAAGGTGTCTTTGCGGGCGTAGACCTCCCAGCCGAGGACGGGCGCATCGACCTCCTTGAACATCCAGCCCTTGCTGTCGCGCAGCATGATCGTCGAGTCGCTGCCGAAGAAAAGCTCGTAGCGGCCGTCGAACGAGCTGGCGAGGGTGGCATCGTAGACGTGGCGCGTGCCGTCCGGGAAGGCGAGGACGGCCTGCACGGTATCCGGCACGGTGCGCCCGTCGTCCCAGAGCATGATCTGGCCGAAGCCGGTGGCAGAGACCGGGCGGGCGCCGAGGAACCACGCGGCCACGTCGAGCTGGTGGATGCCGATCTCGCCGAGGAGGCCGGGTGAGAGATCGGCGTCGAGCCGCCAGTTCTGCTCGCGCTCGCGCTCGCGGTTGGGCGAGGCGCGGCGCCAGCTCTCCTTGGCGTGCCACTGCCCGCGCACCATCGTGGCGCGCCCCACGGCGCCGCTGCGGATGAAGCCGAAGACGGAGCGGTACTGCGGGTCCGAGCGGTACTGCAGGCCGCTCTGGAAGATCTGCCCCTCCGCGGCCGCAGCGGCCCGGGCAATCGCGCGGGCATCGTCGATGGTATGGGCCAGGGGCGCCTCGCAGTAGACATGCTTGCCGGCCTGCAACGCGTCCACGGCGAGCTGCCGGTGGGTGTGCGTGGGCGTGGCGATGATCACGCCGTCGATGGCGGGGTCGTCGAGCAACACCCGGTAATCGGTCTCGGTGCGGGCCTCCGGGTAGCTCCGCCCGACGCGGCGCAGCATGACGTCGTACGGGTCGCTGACGGCGGCGAGGTGGACTTCGGGGAGCCGTTCGAGCGTGCTGGCGATCTCGCGCCCCCACGGGCCGAAGCCGAGGAGCGCCAGGTTCATCGGCTTGGCGTCGGCGGGCCGGGCGGGGCGCACCGCCGGGGCCTCGGCCGGAATCTCGACGGCGCCGGCGAGGCCGAGCACGAGGGAGCTTTTCTTGAGGAAGGAGCGGCGGCTCAGGCCGTGGTCGTCAGGTCGTTTCATCGATACGGAGTCAGGCAGTGAGTCGGGCAGGTACGGCGGTGGGGCCGAGCCGCGGAGGGAACCCCTCGGCCAGCACGGTGCCGTCGTGGAGGGCGACGAGCGCCTGCATCCGGCCTCGGTAGCGGGCGGTCAGGCTGCGGGCGTCGGGGCCGAGGACGAGCAGGGCGGTGGAGAGGGCATCGCCCTCGGTGGCGGTCTCGGTGACGGTGGCGGCGAGCGCGGCGCCCTCGGCCGGCGCACCCCGGCGCGGATCCAGCACGTGCCCGTAGACCCGCCCCTCGGCCTCGAACGCCTTGCCATGCGGCGCGGAGACGGACAGCACGGCATCCCGCAAGCGGACGACGGCGAGCGACGCCTCGCCCTCGCCGGGGGCGGCGACGGCCACGGCCCACGCGTCGGCCTCCGCCGGCGCGCCGAGGGCGGCGACGGTGCTGGTGCCCCCGTGGAGGAGCGCGTTCCGCACGCCGCTCTCGCGCAGCACCGCCACGGCCTCGTCCACGGCGAAGCCTTTGCCGATGCCGCCGAAGTCGAGCTGCACGCCGGGCCGGGCGAAGCGGACCGTCCGCGCGTCCGCGTCCAGCGCGACGTGCGCCATGCCGGTGCAGCGCCGGGCGGCGGCGAGCGCGGCGGGGTCTGGCAGGCGGCCCGTGCCGCGCGTGAAGCCCCAGGCCCGCATCAACGGCCCCACGGTGGGGTCGAACGCGCCGCCGGTCTCGTCGTGTAGCCTACGGGCGGTGCGGAGCAGCCCGAAGAGCGGCGCCGAGACGCGCACGGGACCGTCGGCGGCGCGGGCGTTGAGGCGGCTCAGCTCGCTCGCCGGGCGGTAGAAGCTGAGCCGGTCCTCGATGCGTTCGATCTCGCGGAGCGCCTCCTCGCCGGCGGCGCGCAGCCGCGCCGGGTCGTCGCCTTCGAGTACCAGCTCGAAGCGGCACGCCATCGCGCGCCGTGCGAGGCAGATCCGTTCCATGGAGCAGAATGCTTCAGGCAGAAGTCCACCGTGCCCAGCGTCGTTCCATCCCTCCATCCGTGCCATCCCGAGTAGCGCCGCGTGGCGGCGCCGCCGAGGGATCTCGACGGGGAGTGATGACGATGAGCCCAATCGCGGAGATCCCTCGGCTTCGCCCGGGATGACACAGAGGACGGTTTGCGTTCATCAGGACTGCGGCAGGGTGCCGTACGTGATCGGCACGATCTCGCGGCCTGAGCCTGTGGTGATCTTGCGCGTGGCCTCGTCGAAATAGAGCATCTCGCCCAGCCGCTCAGACATCTCAGCCATCGTGATGAGGGTCTGCGCGCGGATCGCCACGTCGATGTTGCCGTTGGGCGGGCGCTCGTCGCGGATGGCCTCGAAGAAGTCGTGCACGTGCGCGGGGATCGAGACGCCGGGTTCGATGTTCTCGTGCAGCTCCTGGTCGACGAGGTCGGCGAAGGGGCGCTCCGGGCGTAGCTCGACGGAGTTGCCGCCGAAGTAGAGCGTGGCTTCGTGGCCGCGGATGACCTGCCCGAGGCCCTGCTCGTTGATCGTCGAGCCGGTGACCATCATCGAGAGGCCGCTGGGGAATTCGGCGACCACCTGGGTGTTGTCGGTCACGGAGCGGTCGTCGGGGCCGAGGTTCTCCATGGTCACCTTGCGCGTGCCGAGGCAGACCACGCGGCGCGGAAACTCCGGGTTGCCGGTGGCGATGAGCAGCGGATGGATGCGGTGCGCGAGCAGATCGCCGAGGATCCCGGCGCAGTAGGGCAGGTACTTGCGCCAGCGGTGGTAGTGCTCGCGGTTGAAGTCGGGGCGGTCGTGGACGTCGCCGAGCCACATCTGCCAGTCGAGCGTCTCGGGCGTGACGCCGTCTTCGAGCTGGTAGTAGTTCCACTCGCCGTCGGGCGAGTTGCGCATGTAGGAGTCCTGCGCGAGCACGAGCGGGCCGATTTTGCCGGCGCGGATCAGCTCGGCGGCCTTGTGCCACTTGCCCTCGGAGCAGTACTGGGAGCCGATCTGGAAGGTCTGGCCGGTGCGCTGGACGGCGTCGTAGACGTCCCACGCCTCGCCGAAGTAGCGCGTCATGGGTTTCTCGCAATAGACGTGCTTGCCGGCGTCCATCGCGTCCATGGCGATGCGGGCGTGCCAGTGGTCCACGGCGCCGATGAAGACGGCGTCGATGTCCTGCCGGTCGAGGAGTTCGCGGTAGTCCTCGTAGCCGGCGATGTCGTAGCCGGAGTACCCTTTGTCGGCCTTGGAGGCTTCGAGCTCGGCGCGGGCGCGGTCCCGCCGGCCGCTGTAGAGGTCGCAGGCGGCGGCCCCGACGGCGTTGAGGTCGTACTCGTGGAACGGGTTGCCGTTGCCGTCCCGGTTGACGACGCTGCGGAGGTGGGCGTTGAAGCCCTGCCCCCCGACGCCGATGAA
>JAWWAN010000060.1:0-11810 GCA_033721675.1 Rhodothermales bacterium
ACGCGGCAACCTCGCTAATGCGGACCAGGGCATCGGCGATGCGGCCCATGAGCGCCTCCGCGCCGGCGTCGTCCGGGCCGGCGGCCGGCTCGGCGGGCGCCAGGAGCATCGCGTGGGCGATCTGCTCCAGATGGCGGTGCGCGATGGCGGGCAGGGCGTACCGGAACGAGATGACCTCGCCCTGCTCGGTGAACCGGATGCGGCCGTTGTGGACGACCGGCGGCATCGCCAGGATCGCCTGCCCGGCCCGCCCGCCGCCGCGCCCGACGGTCCCGCCGCGCCCGTGGAAGAGCCGGAAGTCGACGCCGTGGCGGCGGCACGCCTGCCCGATCGCGTCCTGCGCGCGGTGCAGCGCCCAGTTTGCCATCCAGTAGCCGCCGTCCTTGTTGCTGTCCGAGTAGCCCAGCATGATCTCTTGCATCCGGCCGCGGGCGTCGAGGTGGCGGCGGTAGAGGGGATGGGTGAAGAGGCGGTCCAGGTAGGCCGCGGCGCCGTCGAGGTCGTCGATGGTCTCGAAGAGGGGGACGACGTCGAGCGGGGACCGCACGGCGCCGTCCTCGATGCGCCAGAGGCCGACCTCTTTGGCCAGCAGCAGCACTTCGAGCAGGTCGCTCACGTCGTGCGTCATCGAGACGATGAAGCTGCCGAGGGCGTCCGGCTCGCGCGCGGCGATCTCTCGGACGACCTCGAACGTCTCGATCACCTGCGCGGCGGTCTCGGGGAGCGCGGCGCCGTGCGGGCGGAGGGGGCGCGGGTTCTCCAGCTCGGCCTGGAGCAGCGCCAGGCGGGCGTCCTCGGCCAGCCCCGCGTAGTCGTCCTCGACGCCGGCAGCGCGCAGCAGCTCGGCCACGGCCTGCTCGTGGATGCGGCTGTGCTGCCGCACGTCGAGCGCGGCCATGTAGAAGCCGAACGCCTCGGCCTGGATCAGCAGCTGCCCGAGCCGCCCGTGGTCCACGAGGTCGGCGAAGCCGGTCTCGCGGAGGCTGGCGGCCAGCAGGTGGAGGTCGGCGCGGAAGGCGTCGCCGTCGTAATCGTCTTCGGCGTCTTCGTGCCGGTTGAGGGCGTCCAGCAGGGTCTCCAGCCGGCGCATCATGAAGCTGATCTTCTGGCGGTACGGCTCGTGGGCGAACTGCCGCTGCCGGTGTTCTTCGAGCGTGTAGGCGCGGGCGTCCTCGGCCACGGAGGCCCGCAGCGCCTCGGGGATGGGCACCTGCCGCTCGGAGAGGCTCAGCTCGCGCCGTAGCTCGCGCAGCTCGTCGAGGAAGAGCGTCAGCGCCGTCCGCCGGTGCATCGCGAGCGTGGCCCGCGTGACGGCGGCCGTCACGTTCGGGTTGCCGTCGCGGTCGCTGCCGATCCACGAGCGAAAGCGGAGGAAGACGGGCACGTCGATCCGCTCGCCGTAGTGCCGCTCGACGGCCGCCCGCACGTCCCGGTGGATCCGCGGCAGGACGCGGAAGATGGCGTTGCGGACGAAGTAGAGGCCGTTCTCGACCTCCTCGACGACCGTCGGGCGCGAGGCGCGGATCTCGTCGGTAGCCAGCAGCACGTCGATGTGCTGGAAGATCTCGGCGAGGAGGGCGTCGGTCTCCTCGGGGGTGGGGCGGCAGCGGCGGAGGCGGGCGAAGAGCGTGGCGAGCCGCTGCTGCTTGTAGAGGATCGTCCGCCGCCGCGCCTCGGTGGGGTGGGCCGTGAGCGTCGGCCGGATGTCGAGCCGCTCGACGAAGGCGCGGACGTCGTCGAGCGCGTGGCCCGTCTCTTTGAGGCGGCGGACGGCGTCGTCGATGCTCTCCGGGCGGGGCACGCCCTCCTCCGCGCTGCGCCGCGCCCGCTGCCGGTTGATGCGGACGATCTCGAGCTGCTCGGCCTGGTTGACGAGGTGGAAGAAAGCCGTGAAGGCGCGGAGCAGCCACACGATCTCGCCCAGATCGAGGTCGCGGATGAGGGCGCGCGCGTCCTCCCGCAGTTCGGGTGCGTCCTCGCGGGCGGCGCGCTTGCAAAGACCCCGCAGCCGCTCGACGCGCTCGAACGTGGCCTCGCCCGCCTGGTCGCGGATGGCCTGCCCGAGCAGCGCCCCGAGCAGGTTGACCTGCTCGCTCAGCGGCTTCGAGATCCCGGTTCCTTCGGCCTCGACGTCGAGGCCCTGCCAGCGGCGCATGGTAGCGATCAGAAAGTGAGAGCGAATAGGAGGCTACTGCGCGACGCCGGGCCGCAGCGCACCGAACGCAGCCGAGGGAACGGGACCGGGGAGGTAGACCCGCCGCCGCGCCTCGTTGTAGCCGCCGCGCCATTCCCGTTTACCTCTCCTGTCCTCCCTCCCGGATCGCGTCCGAGACATGCTTTGCATGGGGAGGGACGGGATGGATACGATGGGGTGCTCTACTCCCCCCTGGCCTCTACTGCGCGGTGGCGATGACGATGGGGAGCGCACGGTCCGCCCAGTGCAGCACGAGCGTGGCGGAGGTGTCCGTGAGATCCTCGAAGCGGTACTGGAGCCATTCCTGCATCGGCGCCTCCTGCGGCGTCGCGGAGACGCGCAGCACCTCTTTCTCGGCGTCGTGCATGGTGCCCCAGCGGACGGGCTCGTGGAAGATCACGGCCCAGTCTCCGGCCTCCTGCGGCTCGACGAACAGGTTGTAGGTGCCGGCCGGCAGCGTCTCGCCGCCCACGATCACGTCCCCGCCGAAGGTGATCGTCGTCGGCTCGTTGGCGCCGGCCCGCCAGACCCGCCCGTAGGGCACGAGGTCGCCGTAGACGGTGCGCCCCTTGACGCCGGGGCGGCTGTAGTGCAGATCCACCGTGGTGGTGCCGATGGTCTGCGAGAGCATGGCGTTGGGGCTGGGGCGCGCCTGGCTGTTGTCGCGCTGGGCGTACGCCGGCGCCACGGCCAGCAGCAGCGCCGCCAGCATCGTCAGGCCGGCCAGGCGGCGTAGGGTGCGGCTGAACATGCGTCTTCCTCCGTCTGAGATGGGGTATCGGTGCGGAGGAATATAGACTGCGGTGTTCCGGTGTTCCAGTCGTTCCGGTTCCGGGGGTTAGGTGGGG
This sequence comes from Rhodothermales bacterium, assembly GCA_033721675.1. GTDB lineage: Bacteria > Bacteroidota > Rhodothermia > Rhodothermales > JAWWAN01 > JAWWAN01. Next base: position 3,043 of record JAWWAN010000060.1, read on the forward strand.
GCTACTGGCACACGGACCCCGGAATCTTATTGAAGCGGACGCACGGTGACGTTTTCCAGGTTGATCTCGGAGAGCAGCTCGACGCGGCCGGCGGAATAGAGCGAGTCGAAATGGTGGACCGGCGAGGTCGGGTCCGGCAGCTCGGGCGCGGTGTAGTTGAGGTGGTCGGTGAAGAGCACGCCCCCCACGCGCCGGGGGTTGACGGCCTTGCGGAAGCGCGTACCGCCGTCATCCACGTGGAAGCCGTAGGCGAGGTAGTCCATCGTGTGGCGGTCCTGGTGGAACCAGTAGATGAAGCGGTCCTCCCAGTCGCGCCCGCCGTCTTCCTGGGCGAAGGTGACCTCGACTTCGTGGTACGGCTCCCCCTCGATCTCGGCCGGCCCCAGGTAGCGGGCCTGCACGGCGGGGTCGGTGAGGTTGAACGGGAGCAGGGCGAAGTAGGGGACGGAGTTGAGCGGGGTGGCGAGGCGGGACTGGGCGGAGTCGGTCAGCGCGACCCCCTGGCCGTCGATCTCGCGCCGGATGCCGTCGTTGTCGAGAATCTCGCGGACGGCGCCGGTGGAGTCGGTGTAGGTCCGTTCGTAGCGGAAGGCGCCGCCGTCGCGGGTGACGGTGAAGTGCTTGCCGCGGAAGTCGAACTCGACGACGGCGCGGTGGAGCACGTCGCTGCCGTGGGCCGCGCGGGCGCGTTCGATGAGCGCGTAGGGATCCGGAGGCGGGTCGCTCGCGGCGCAGGCGGAGAGCAGGAGGGCGAGGGCGAAGAGGGCGGGTGCAGTACGCATTGGCAGGGTACAGGGTGGAGCGGAAGGAGGGGTCCGGGTGGGTGTCGGGAAGCACAGCGGGCGTTACGGAGCGCCGGGGGGAGGGTAGCGGCGGCGCGTCTCGAGCTTGACGAGCTGGCGCGCCACGAGCAGGTCCGCCAGGCGCCGAGCGATCTCGCCGGGCGGGGCTTCGTCGAAGACGCGGCGGACGTCGCGCTCGGCCACGTCCACGCGGTAGAGCACGTGCATCAGCAGCGCCGGGTTCGCGTCGAGCAGCCGCGCCACGTGGGCCTCGACGTAGCGACGCACGTCGGCCAGCGTGGCCTGCGCGGCCGGCGCCGGGCCGCCGAAGGCCTCGGCGAGGGCGCGGGCGGCGTCGGGGAGCAGGGCGGCAGCGTCGGGCATGGCCGGGGCGTCGAGGCGAGCGGCGGGCGGGCGTTCCCCAGTATCCCCCAGCCACCGCCGGAAGGTCAAGCCCCCGGCCCCGGCGGGTCAAAAGCCCGGCACTGCGGGAGCAAACGCCGGGATCCGCCGGTTGGCACAGACCACGCCGCCCTCGTTTCTTCGGCCCCGACGTTATGTTGATTCGCTGTCTGCTTGTCGTCGCCCTGCTGCTCCTGCCGTCGTGCGATTCCCAGAGCACCGACCAGACGCCCCCCGAAATGGACCCGCCCCGCGTCGATCCGCCCACGGGTTCGGTACGCCTCGTCGAGGCATTTCCGGGCGTCGGATTCAGCCAGCCGGTCGATATCCAGCAGCCCGCCGCCGGCGTGGACCGGATCTTCGTCGTCGAGAAGGCCGGCGTCATCCGTAGCGTCGCGCTGGACGGCAGCGACGTCCAGACGTTCCTCGACATCCGGAGCCGGGTCAACGACGGCAGCAGCGAGCAGGGGCTGCTCGGCCTCGCCTTCCACCCGGACTATGCGGCCAACGGCGTGTTCTTCGTCTACCACATCGCCGGCCGGGGCGCGGGGCGCTCCGTCGTGGCCCGCTACGCGCGCGACGCTGCCGACCCGGGCCGCGCCGACCCCGCCAGCGAGCAGATCCTCCTCGAAGTGGATCAGCCCTTCTCGAACCACAATGCCGGCCAGATCGCCTTCGGGCCGGACGGGTTCCTGTACGTCGCCCTCGGGGATGGCGGCAGCGGCGGCGACCCGCGCGAGAACGGGCAGGACCCCACCACGCTCCTCGGCTCGATCCTCCGCCTCGACGTCGACGCCCCCGGCGGCTATGTCATCCCCCCTGACAACCCGTTCGTGGGCAACCCCGACGGGTTCCGCGAGGAGATCTATGCCTACGGCCTCCGCAACCCCTGGCGCTTCTCGTTCGACCCCGAAACGGGCGCGCTCTGGGCCGCCGACGTCGGCCAGAACCGCCTGGAAGAGATCGACCGGATCGAGGCGGGTGGCAACTACGGGTGGAACACGATGGAGGGCACCCGCTGCTTCGACCCCTCCTCCGGCTGCGACCCGGAGGGCCTGCTCCTGCCCGTGGCGGAGTACGGCCGCTCGGAGGGCATCTCGGTCACGGGCGGCTACGTCTACCGGGGCGCGGACGTGCCGGCCCTCGCGGGGCGGTATGTCTATGGAGACTTCGGCTCAGGCCGCATCTGGACGCTCGACGCCGAGGCCGACGACCCCACCCCCGCCGAACTCCTCGACACGGACTTCAGCATCGCCAGCTTCGGCACCGACGCCCGGGGCGAGCTCTACCTGGCCGACTTCGGCGGGACGATCTACCGCTTCGCGGCGAACTGAGGCGATGAGGTCCCTCCCCCGGCGCTTCCTGGCGGCGCGCGCGGATGGTGCGATTTGCAACCGGCCATGCCCTATCTTTGGCAGCGGAAGGGGGAATCATGGCCGGAGGGCGTGCGTTTAGCACCGCACCGCCCCTCGCCGGCCCGGTCCTGCGTACCGCCAAGCACTCCGGCCCCGTGACCAAAGCCGACATCATCGACCACATCGCCACCGCGACCGGTCTCACCAAGATCGAGACCGAAGCCGTCGTCAACGGGTTCATCACGACCGTGATGCAGGCCCTCACCGAAGGCGACAGCGTGGAGTTGCGCGGCTTCGGCGCCTTCCGCACGCAGTACCGCGCACCCCGCGTAGCGCGCAACCCGCGGACGAAGGAGGTCGTCGAGATCGAGGCCCGCACCGTGCCCGTCTTCCGCCCGTCGAAGGACTTCCGCGACGCCGTGGACCGGGCCGCGCACTCGCAGTCTTCCGAAGAATGACACCGGGGCGGACGCCGCCTCGCCTGCCGATATCCATGCCCGACGTAACCCCCACCTGCCCCCACTGCGGGGCTCGCCTCGCCGAGGGCGCTGACGTCTGCGACCTCTGCGGTACGTCTGTCTCCGCCTCCCCCGAGGACGCCCTCGACGAGGCCGCGCCGGCCGCTGCCGACGTGCCCGCTCTGCCCCCTGAGGAGGCGCCCGTCTCTGCGGAGGCGCCCGTCTCTGCGGAGGCCCCACCGCCCGCCGCCCCTCCCGCCCGGTCAGGAGCGCCGGGCGTCTTCTGCAACCAGTGCGGCTGGCAGAATCCGCCAGGTGCCCGTTTCTGCTCGATGTGCGGCAGCGGTCTTCAGGCCGTCGCCGGGGCGCCGCCGCCTGCTGCACCGGCTCCCGCTGCGCCCGGGCCCACCCCGCCGCCAGCGCGGACCCTGCCGGCTCCGCCGCCGCCCGCCGCGCCGCCGCCCGCCGCGCCGCCGCCCGCCGCGCCTGCCGAGACGCCGCAGGCCGTGACCCGGCAGGTGGGCGTCATCGTGGGTGCGGGCATCTTGCTCGTGGTGGTGCTGTACCTGGCGACGGCGGTGAGTAAGGAGCAGGTGCGGCCTGCCACACCCGCGCAGCCGGCGCCGGCCGCCGCGCCCGCGCTCTCGGCACAAGACCTGCCGCCGCTGCCTGCCGAGATCGCCGGCCAGGTGGCCGCCCTCGAAGACGAGATCGCCGGGCTCAGTGGCGAGGCGCGCCTCGACCGCCAGCGGGCGCTCGTCAGCCTGCTCTTCAATGCCGGCCGCCTCGACCGCGCGGCGCTCATCCAGCAGGAGATCGCCGGGGCCTCGCAGCTCGCCGAAGACTGGAAGCGCACGGGCGACCTGTTCTACGACTGGATGAACGTCCAGGACGGGCCGCAGCGTGGGCCCGCCGCGCAGCAGGCCATCGACGCGTACCAGCGAGTCCTCGCCGCCGACCCCGAGAACCTCGACGTGCGGACCGACATGGCGACGGCCTACCTCAGCACGAACAACCCGATGCAGGGCGTGCAGGAGATCCGCAAGGTGCTCGACGCCGACTCGACGCACCTGCACGCGCGCTTCAACTACGGCATCATGCTCTCGATGATCGGGCGGGCCGAGAAGGCCGTCGAGCAGTTCGAGTTCGTCAAGACGCTCGTGGACGAGACCTCGCCGCTCTACCGGCAGGCCGACGAGGCGATCCGGGCCGTGCAGAGCGCCGGCGCGGCGTCGTCGTAGTGCGCCGCGTGCGGGGCGCCCCGATGCTCCATGGGCTCGCCGGCCTCGCGCTGCTGCTGGGGGGCTGTGCGCGCGAAGATGCTGCGCCGCGCCGCACCGTCACCGTCTTTGCAGCGGCCTCCCTCACCGACGCGCTCGGTGCCGTGGCGGACTCGTTCGAGACGGCGCAGCCGGCCTACCGCGTGGTGCTCAACGTGGCCGCCACGTCGCTGCTGGCCCGGCAGATCGAGCAGGGCGCGCCGGCCGACGTCTTCTTCTCTGCCAACCCCGCCTGGATGCGGCGCGTGGAGGCGGCCGGGCGCGTGGCCCCGCCCGTGCTCGAACCCCTCGCGAACCGCCTCGTCGTGGCAGCGCCCGCAGGGGCGCCACCGCTGGACGGGCTCGCGGCGCTGGCCCAGCAGGAACGCATCGCCCTGGCCGACCCCGACCATGTGCCGGCCGGGCTCTACGCCCGGGAAGGGCTCGTCTGTGCCGAACTCTGGGAGGCCGTGCGCCCGCGCATCGTGCCGACGCTCGACGTCCGGGCGGCGCTGCTGGCGGTGCGCAGCGGGGCCGCCGGCCTCGCCGTCGTCTACGCATCCGACGTGGCGGCGGACCCGTCCGTGCAGGTGGTGCTGCGCTGGCCGGAGGCCTGCCATCCGGAGATCCGGTACGCGGTGGCTCGCCTCCGCGACGCGCCTGCGCCAGAGGGCGCGTCGGCCTTCGTGGCCTTCGCCACCGACCCCGCCCGTGCCGCGCTCTGGAGCCGGTACGGCTTCGCGTGGATCGGGCCGGGCGCGGCGCCCTCCGCCGAGTGAGCGCGCCCCCCGGAGAAGAAGGGCCATCCGGTGGGGTCGGGAATCGTGCGGGAAGACAAGATTATCTTCAGTCCCCAGTCCCCAGTCCCCAGTCCCCATGCTGCTAACCCCGGAAGAATGGGAGATCGTCGTGCTGTCCCTTCAGTTGGCGGCGGCGGCGGTGCTGGGGAGCCTGCTGCCGGGCATGGCGCTGGCCTACGGGCTGGCACGGCGGCGGGTGCCGCTGCGCTTCGTCGTCGAGAACGTGGTGCAGCTTCCCCTGGTGCTGCCGCCCGTCGTGACGGGGCTGCTGCTGCTGCTGGCGCTGGCGCCCGGCGGCCCGGTGGGGCGGTGGCTGGAGGGCGTGCTCGGCATCCACGTGGCCTTCACCACGGCGGGGGCGGCGCTGGCCGCAGCGGTGGTGGCCTTCCCGCTGCTGGTGCAGACGATGCGGGTGGCCTTCGAGCAGATCGACCCGGCGTGGGAGGAGGCCGTCTACGTCTACGGCGGCGGGCGCTGGGCCGTCTTCCGCTACGTGACGCTGCCCCTGGCGGCGCGCGGCATCGCGGCGGCCGTCGTGCTGGCCTTCGCGCGGGCCGTCGGTGAGTTCGGCGCGACGATCGTGCTGGCGGGCAACATCCCGGGGCAGACGCGCACCATCCCCCTGGCCATCTTCACCCGGATCAACCAGGTGGGGGGCGAGGCGGCGGCGCTGCGCCTCGTGCTTGTGGCCGTCGCGCTCTCGGTGCTCAGCGTGCTCGCCCACGCCCTCCTGACGCGCCGCCTCCACGGGCGGGCGCCCTGACGGCCGCCGGCCCGCAGCAGCGCGTTACCTCGCCCCGCCGCCGTGCGGCTTCTACCGGAGAAGGGCATCCTGTCTGGCAAACGCTCCGGAGGCATCCCCATGTGGACGCGATACATCTCGAAGGAAGGGCTGACGGCGGTGCTGCTGCTCGCCCTGCTGGTGCTGCAAGCCTGCATCGTCTATGTCGATACCGACGACGAGGACGACGATTACCGCCGCTTCCGCGGCACCCGCTGGTACGTCGAGGTGATCGTCCACGACGGACGGAGCTACCGCGTCAACGACGGGGTGTATGCGCTCACCTTTACGAACGACGAACTCAGCGGCACGGCCGACTGCAACGACTTCGGCGCGAGCTACGAGGTCCGAGGCGACCGCCGCCTGGAGGTCTACGGTCTCTACGCCACCGAGGTCGCCTGCGGCCCCGGCACGCTCGAAAATCGCTTCTTCGACGTGCTCGACGACGCCGAGCTGTTCGACCTGCGCGGCACCGCCCTCACGCTCTCGACGCGCCGGGGCGACGCCCTCTACCTGCGCCGCGACTGACGCCGCACCACCGCCGCGACGAAAACACCTCCGGGGCTCCGGCTCCGGGGGTTTTCTTTTGAGCGACGTCCCGAGACCCGGCTCCGTATATTGCGGGCTGCGGACTGCTCTTTCCGTCGTTCCTCGTTGCCATGAAGATTGCGTTCTCCGAAGCCGACAAGACCCGCATCCGTGAGGCCGTGCACGCGGCGGAGGGGCGGACCTCGGGCGAGATCGTCCCGTACGTCGTACCCCGCAGCGACACCTACCCCGTCGCCGTCTGGCGCGGCGCGGCCATCGCGGCCGTGCTGGCGCTCTTCGTGGCGATGCTCGTCGCGCAGTTCTACGTGGGCTGGGGCCTGGCCTGGCTCTACACGAGCTGGGGCGCCACGCTGGTCGCCCTCGCTGGCGGCGTCGCCGGGGCGCTCCTGGTCCACTTCGTGCCGGCGCTCAAGCGGTTGCTGGCCGGGCCGGGCCGCCTCGCGCAGTCCGTCCACCTCCGCGCCAAAGAAGCGTTTCTCGACGAAGAGGTCTTCCTCACGCGCGACCGCACCGGCATCCTGCTCTTCCTCTCGCTCTTCGAGCACCGCATCGAGGTCCTGGGCGACGCCGGCATCAACCAGAACGTCTCGCCGGATGAGTGGGCCGACGTCGTGCTGCGCCTCCGCGAAGGCATCCGCCAGGGGCAGGTCACGGAGGGGCTCGTGGAGGCCATCGGGATGTGCGGGGCGTTGCTCGAACGGGGCGGCGTCACGATCCGCCCGGACGACGTCAACGAACTGCCAGACAGCCTCCGCCTCCGTACCGATGACTGATGCCGCCCGCCGCCTCCCGATGCTCGTACTTCTCGCCCTGCTGGCAGCGTCCGGGTGGGGCCAGCAGGCCGTGCCCCCCCTGACGGGCCGCGTCGTCGATGACGCCGGCATCCTTTCCGAGTCCATCGAGCGGACGCTCACCGACATGCTGGCCGCGCACGAGGCGGCCACGAGCAACCAGGTGGCCGTGCTGACGCTGCCCTCGCTCGGCGGAGAACCCATCGAGGCGCTGGCGCTGCGCGTGGCCTCGGCCTGGGGGCTGGGCCGCGCCGACGCCGACAACGGCGTGCTGCTGCTGGTGGCCGTAGACGACCGCGAACTGCGGATCGAGGTGGGCGACGGATTGCAGGGGGCGCTGACGGATGCCCAGGCGTCGCGGATCATCCGCAACGAGATCGTGCCCCTGTTTCGAGGCGGCGACTACGAGGCCGGCGTGGTCGCAGGGGTCGGGGCGATCCTCGGCACCATCGAGGGCACCTATACGCCGGCCGAGGCGCCGGCCGCCGGCGAGATGCCGTTCTGGATCGGCGGGCTGATGTTTCTGCTGGTCCCTTCGCTCTTTCTCTTCTTCGCCATCATCACGCCGGGCGGCGTCCGGTGGTTTTTGTTCGTCTTCCTGGCGCCGTTCTTCACCGTATCCGGCTTCTTGCTCTCCGGGTTTGCCCTGTGGGGGGCGCTGGCGATGCTCGCGCTCTACGTGGTGATCTTCGTCGGGGCGAGCCTGCACCCGAAGGTGCAGGCGCTGCACCGGAAGATGCGCGCGGCGGAGAAGACCGGCAGTTCGGTGAAGGTAGGGCCGTTCACGATGAGCACGAGCAGCTCATCCTCCAGCGGCTGGTCGAGCGGGGGGAGCAGCTTCAGCGGCGGCGGCGGGAGCTTCTCGGGGGGCGGGGCCTCCGGAAGCTGGTAACGGTTCCATTTTGCAGCTTTTTTCCGGCGGGGCCGTGCCGCCGGTGCGCCCGGTGAAGTACCTTGGTGGGGTCGTGTCCTCGCCATCCTTCCGGGTGCTGACCCATGCTCGAAAGCTGGGAACTCATCTCCGGTCTGCTACCGGACTACGTGGCCAAGATCGGCGCGGCGGTGCTCTGCGGCGTCCTCATCGGCGTCGAGCGGGAGCGCAAGGACAAGCCGGCCGGCCTGCGTACCATCGTGCTCATCACCGTCGGCGCCACGCTCTTCACGTTCGTCAGCGACATCATCGCGCTGGTCACCGAGGGGCCGCAGTCTCTGACGCGCGTAGACACGTCGCGCGTGGCGGCGGAGGTGGTCAGCGGGATCGGGTTCATCGGGGCGGGCACCATCATCCAGGCGCGGGGCGCGATCCACGGCCTCACCACGGCCGCGACGATCTGGGTATCGGCCGGGATCGGGCTCATCATCGGCGTGGGCTTCCCGCTCGTCGGCATCGGCGTGACGCTGGTGGTGCTGCTGGTGCTCGTCGCGCTGGACCCCATCAGCGAGTGGCTCTCGCGCCGGGGGGAGCCGCGTGCGCTGGACCTGAGCGTGCCGAGCGACACGCTCACGCAACGCCGCCTCGAGAGCATCTTCGAAGAGCAGACCCTCGTCACCAGCTGGGAGCGGCAGGAGGCCGGCAGCCGCGTGCGCTACC